>JBDNFT010000188.1:0-5033 GCA_041689695.1 Planctomycetaceae bacterium
CATTCAGGAAAGCGTGCGGTTACCCTCGATTCTGATCATGCCGTATCAGGGATCGTGGATCCAGGGCCAGAACAAATTCCGGCGACTGATGCTGCAATATCTTACGCCGTCACACCACAAGCCGATGGACCTGATGCCGGTTGCTGCCAGCGTTCACGGCATGATTGGATTCAACGACACTTCGGAAACAAATCTCACGGCACTGGCCACGGACATCGCTGCATTGAAGTTACCGATCGATACGTTCTGGCTTGACGCAGGCTGGAATCAGGGCGGGTTTCCTTCGTCGCAAGGAAACATGATTGCTGACCCAACGCGGTTCCCGAATGGCTTGGCGCCGGTCAGCAAGTTAATGACTGGCAAACAGCTCATGAATGATGGCGTAACGTTCGTAGCGGAGGCCAACCTCGGAGTCGCGGGGGTTCTGGAATATCGCGGTGAGTAGAAGCCGTTGTGATGTAGTCATATAGTGCCGCCAGAATAATCCGGCACTTTGCTGAAAGAACCAACCTGAATGACGCTGACTTCAAAGAACTATGTGTGGGCTCTCTCCGTCATTGTGGCGTGTTGCAGTGTGATGACACGCGGATTTGCGGATGACGATAACACGGTCCGAATCTTTATCTTCGCTGGCCAGTCGAATATGGTTGGCTCGGATTCGAAAGTTGAGGACATTAAAAACTATCCTCCGTTTGAGGGATTCGGACAAGCTCAGCCGGATGTTCGTTTTTCCTTCTGCATTGGCCGTGAGAATAAATTTCGGTCGAATGGCTGGATAGAACTGCAGCCTGTCGACAACGTTGTCGGGCCGGAATTGAGTTTTGCTCGAAAGGTCACGCAGCACACGAAAGCACCAATTGCCATTCTCAAGTGTGCGGCTGGCGGTACTCATCTGGGCGGCGACTGGAATCCTGACGATCCACAGGGATTCAAAATGTATCCACTCACGCTGGATTTGATTCGTTCGTCGCTCGCCGATCTCGATAAGCAAAAGATCGCCTACCGCATTGAAGGCTTCGTGTGGCACCAGGGCGAAAACGACATGTTCAACGAGGAGTACATGGCCAACTACGGAAAGAACCTTGCGAACTTTCTCGCCTGTTGGCGTCGAGACCTCAAGGTGCCGGATCTGAAGTTCTACATCGGAGAACTCTGTACGAAAACAATCTGGGGCATGGACCTGCGTCCCAGAATGTATGCCATTAGCCTTGGTCAAAAGGCAGTCACAACAGTGGACCCGTTGGCTGAATATGTGCCAACATCACACGACGCTGTCGAAATCGGCGGTGGAGCTGGGCTGCATTATCACTACGGAACTCTGGGGCAACTGGAACACGGCATAAACTATGCGGATGCGTATCTACGAACAATTGGCATCGGCACTGAACAGCCTCGACTGTTGAAGCAATGGCCTTATGACAAGGGCACAAAAGTTCGTCTGTTTGTGCTCGCCGGACATCGCAACATGGAAGGCGAAACAGCTTTTGTTCAGGATCTCACACGATTTCGCAACGACCTCATGAAAGACAATGGATCGATCGCATTCAAATACAGTATCGGTGGTGGTTACAAAAAATCCGCAGGCTGGGAACCCCTTGGGCCAGCAGGATATTACGACACATTCGGGCCAGAACTGAGTTTTGCAGCGACGCTACAACCGCAGTTGGCTAACATTGCCATTGCCAAGTTCACGCACAGCGGCTCGCAGGTGAACGACTGGACGCCGGAAGGCAGCATGGCCAAAACTCGCAATTTGTATCCGTCGTTCATCACGTTTATCAAAGAATCCATCAAAGAACTGCAGGACAAGGGCCACGACGTGGAACTCGCGGGAATCTTTTATCACGTCGGTGAGAATGACATGTCGATGCCGCCGTACCGAAAAGAGGCTGCCAAGTTGCTGCAGTCCACGATTCAGCAAAGTCGAATCGACCTCAACATGCCGGAACTGAACTGGTTTGTAAGCCAACAACCGCCGACAGATCACGAAAGCGTCAACTCCATCGACGTGACGTCAGACATCGAAAAACTGGCGACAACCGTTCCTCATGTCATCCACATCAAAGCCTTCGACCTTCCTCCACAGCCAAAGAAAATTGTCCTGAACACAGAGGGTATCATTCGTTTGGGCGAGTTGTTGGCAGAACGCTTTTTTCAGATCAACAATATTCGCTGACTTGCTGCGGCAATGCGACGAAACCTGGTGTCAAGGGTTAAGAAGAAAGTCAGACACGTTCCATCGGGAACTTCAGACACCGGCAGCGAGTGATTCTCAGGCGAAGCGATCAACAATCAATGGAGCGTCGTGCCCTATGTCGCCGATCGTGATTGCATGGCCAATCGACGCAGTCACAACGTCCCGATGTTTTGAAAAGATGCGAACAAGTGGCGTGCCGACTTCGACGGCATCGCCTAGACGCACCAGCATTTCGAGGCCGATGGAATGGTCGATGCGCTCTCCCATTTGGCGACGGCCACCGCCGAGTTCGATAATCGCAAGACCCAGCGATTCGGTATCGATCGCCGAAACGACGCCCGCGCGATCGGCAGTAAGTTCAGATGCCGGGGCAATCGAGAGAATGGCGTCCGGATCGCCGCCCTGTGCTCGAATCATCCGGCACCAGCGATCAAACGCAGCTCCGTTGTCGAGCAATGTGGCACAACGCTGGCGAGCGGAGTCGATGTTGTCGTGAATTCCGACGGACAGCAGCAGTTCGGCACACAGTTCGATTGTCAGCAGACGCACATCGTCCGGTCCGCCGCCCTTGAGCACATCGACTGATTCAAGCACCTCCACGGCATTGCCGCACATGCGGCCAAGTGGCTGATTCATGTCGGTGAGCAATGCCGTCGTGCGGACTCCCATGCGGTTGCCGGTATCGACAAGTGAGTGAGCGAGTTCTGTTGCCCGCTCGCGTGTTTTCATAAACGCACCGCTGCCAAATTTCACATCCAGTACCAGTGCGTCGAGCGATTCGGCCAACTTCTTGCTCATGATGCTGGCGGTAATCAGTGGAATGGATGGTACTGTCGCTGTCACGTCGCGCAAGGCGTACAACTTTCGATCGGCAGGAGCGAGTTCCTGAGACGCGCCGGTGATGATACATCCGACCGTTTGCGTCAGGCGCGTGATTTCTTCAAGCGACAGATTGGTACGAAAGCCGGGGATGGCTTCCAGTTTGTCCAGTGTGCCGCCAGTGGCTCCAAGGCCGCGACCGGAAAGCATGGGAACCTGCACGCCACATTCAGCCAGCAATGGTGCAAGAATCAGCGAGGTCTTGTCGCCGATCCCGCCCGTAGAATGCTTATCGACGCGAGGGATACCATCGTTGGGCCACGTCAGTTGCGTTCCTGACCGCAGCATTTCAGACGTCAGCGTTGCCACTTCACGTGGCGTCATGCCGTTGAGATAGATGGCCATAGCCATCGCGGACATTTGATAGTCTGGAATACTTCCCGACACAAAGCCCTGGATGAAGAACGCGATTTCGCCGTCGTTCAATTCAAGGCGATCACGCTTAGCAGCAATCAATGATGCGGGCAGCATTCTGGTTCTCACGAAGCAAACAACGGTCTGACTTTTACCGCCAGTCCGGTTTGCTTAACGCTGCGATTGAAGTTCAACTGCAATGACTTCAAAAGGTACTATGGCGTACTGCGGAGTGGCTCGATCGGAATCGTCGGGTAATTCTGATTCGGTGGCAACTGTGTCTGCTGAAAAGCTGATTGAGATCGTCCGTTCACTGGCGGCATCACTTGACCAGATCGGTATGACGATGACGATCCCGATGTATTTGGAAAAACTCGACTTTGAGACGCAAGTGTCAGTGGCACTCGCGACATTTCTGCACCATTTGAAGGAAGAGTTGAACCATAGCGTCCCGCTGGTACGGCAGAGTTCGACGCATTAGGCAGCATTTGATTGTTTGTCACCAATGCGCTGGCAAATGATCCAGAAGATATCTGCGTTGAAACTGGTGACGCAAGTTGTGGAGCATTCATGGAACGACCCACGATTCCGTACCGAGTTCCGGACTGAAATGCCTGTTTCGATACAGTTGCCGGCAGAACGATCTGCGGGGGGGTCGGATTGAAGATCATATTCGGCTGCCATGACGAATGTCCCGGAGCGGACATTGGCGGCGTTGGCAGCGGCGGCAGGCCAAGGACCGGAGAAGTTGGGTGACGATGCTCGCCATGAATCGGCGGAGTTTTCGATGGCGGCATTGGACCAAAACGTTGCGGCATTGGTAAGTTCGGTGACCTGTCGGCAGGCACTGCCAACACGTTAACATCAGGCGATGATGAATCCGGAAACACGCTGATCGGACGCTGGGCTGATCCATACGCAGGCAAAATGATCGGCGAGCCACCCTGCATCAACGCATTTTGAGGCGTGTACAGCATTTGTTGCGATGAATACTCATAACCATCCGACTCGGAAACATACCCGGAACTCTGGCAAGGTGGCACTGCAGGAAAACGACTCCAGCAAGTCTGATTAAAACCCCAGTTCGGTGAACACGTGGCGGACATATGCGGCCGAGTGGGTTGTTCGTGCGGTCGGTCTCCCGCAAGCACCACTGTTGACCCTAAAATGATCAGTGAACTCTTTGCGGTCATGCGAATCAGTTGTGTCATCTGCTGAACGTCCATATTCACTTTCCTTGAGTTCAATCCGTTTACTCAATGATCGATTCTAATACTGGTCTGTACTCGTCCAGTCGTCCTTGAGACGGCACACGGTAGCGTCCGGTTCATCGAAAAACCGGGGCTAGCGTCCTGCGGCTGATCAGTAGACTCACCAATGACAGACCGCTAGCGTCCCGGGTGATATGTATTGCCAATTCCACCAAACTGGGGTACGTGGCCAGAAACACCAGCAGAGTTGAAACCACCAAATCCACCGCCAGTAGTGCCGACTCCGCCAAAGTTAGACTGGCCGCCACCGCCACCAAACTGGTTTCCGCCAAATTGACCACCGCCGCCGAAGCCGCCGCCACTAAAACCACCACCGCCAAAACCACCACCAC
>JBDNFT010000189.1:0-16268 GCA_041689695.1 Planctomycetaceae bacterium
CCGTCAAGCGAATGCGAATACATTCCAGGGAGTTCTGCCATGAATGAACGAGAGGCGAATCCCACGCCGTCGTACGGGACATTTCTCTGGGTTACAGCAATCTGCATTGTTGGGGCAACTGGACTGATCGGGACACCGGAGTATGCAGAGTAACTGGTTCTTGGCTGGATCTACTTTCCACTGCGGACAATCCCACGGATGACCGTTGATTGGCCGACTGTGCTGCTCGGTCTTGTCTGTTCACTGTTGTTTGTCATCGGACTGCACTGGACGATGCAGTGGTTTTGGCGAACCAATCCAGACGTCGAGAATTCAATCGCCGAGAATTCGAAGCCCGGTTGTTGGAACTGGCGAAGTTCCCTTGTGGCTTCAGCCATGCTGTTTGTGCTGTTCGCTTCCGGAACCGCGTTGGTCGGTGCGACGCATCCGTTCGTATGGATCTTGTCAGGCCGAGGCGATTCCAATGCTGAAGTTGTGACACCTCGTGACCTGGGATTCATTGCGCAGGCGCGCGAAGCAGCGAGATCCGCCGAGGTAAAGAACGATGCGAAGATGTTTACGCTGGCGTTCCATAACTTTCATGATACTTACGGCGCGTTTCCGCCGGGTGGGACGATGAATCAGAACGGAGAACTGCTGCACGGCTGGCCTATATTTATTGGTGCTTATCATTCCTACTGGACGAACGACATCCAATTTCAGACGCCATGGAACCGTCCGCCAAACGACCGCATTTACAAGTGTCAGTTGTCATGTTTTGTTAACCCGTCACAACCTGGACCTAGATTCGATGCCGAAGGTTATGGGCTCTGTCATTGGGCTGGAAATGTCCACGTGATGCCGATCGTAACCACACCGTTTCCATCAACCAGTTCCCGCGAAGGCAACACGGGAGTCACTGCGGAACTCATCGAATCGGGAAAGCTTGTCTCGCTGAAACAAATCACAGACGGCACTTCGAACACAATTCTGCTTGGTACCGTCGGCCAGAATTTCAAGCCTTGGGGATATCCAGCCAACGTTCGCGATCCGGCATTGGGCGTCAATCGATCGCCCGTTGGCTTCGGCGGACCTCCTGGATGGAACGGAGGTCAATTCGCAATGTGCGATGGATCTGTCAAATTCCTGAGCGACAAGACGGATCTCAGCATCATGAAAGCATTTAATTGTGCCTGCAGCATCCGGCTTGTTATCGGATTTCCATGTCTCAGGACGTACGAGTTCGCTCAGGTGAATCTGCAAGTCTTTTGCCATGTCCGTCGGCAGGCGGTAGTGATAAGTCAGAACTTCTTTTGGATCAAGGCCTGGTTTCTTTCGAGGCTTTGACTCGCGAAGCGCTGTGCGGTAGTTCTCCAAAAGTTCCAGTACCTTGTCGAGCATTTGTTCTGTGTGTCGAACAACCAGAATCCCGGGCCGCGCGAAAAGCAGAACTCCGTGTTCATTGCCATTGTCCTGCCAGTCGCCGCCAGTTTGCTCCATCAGGGCATATTGTAATGCTTCAGACTCTTCTTCATCGCGGCACAAATCACGAACATCGTAGATAGCCGTTCGTTCGGCTGATTCTGCAGTGGCCTTCTGCACGATCCAAATCACGCCGTCCTGAAGCAGCCAGGTCAGATGAAGTTCTGATAGAGCCGATTGAAGAACGAGACCCAGTTTCTGATCGACCATATCGATACTGACAGGAGAGCGATCACGAACACCTGCCGTTTTCAGTTCTGCTCCATTCAGACGGATGTCGGCTTCGGATACCCGAGCAAGTTCTGCGATCGCTTCGCTTAGCGGAACTTCTTCCAGTGATAGGGAAATCTTCTGGATCAATTTCTCGCGAAGCAAAGCATGTTGCGGCGAGTCCAAAGTCAAGGTTCTTCGTGCGGGCTTGTTCATGCCAGCCAGCAGGCCACGAACTTCCTGCTGAGCGTGTTGAGTTTGTCGGACGAACACAACGTCCCCCAGCAACACAACGGATCCATCTTCATCCCCGTTCGAAGTCAATTTGCTGCCGGTGGCCCAGGAAATCGCTTCAACAATGCGATCGCTCTCATATCCAGCATCAAGCAGATCGCCCAGATTGTACGAGTCCATTTTCATCGTGTTACTGGCCGCTTCCACCGTCGTGAGAAACAAGTCGCCATTCGCTTCGTACCAACCGATTCCCAGCGATTTCAGACGGTCCAGAATCAGATGAAAGGGTTCGTTGGTGAGTCTATCGGTCACCAGTTCGCTCGACAGAATCCCCTTGTCCTTCATCGCGGCGGCATCGACCGAGACACTAAGTTTCTGATCTTCCTGCAGCCAGCGGTAAAGTTCCTTCATGGAGACGCCGTCAAATTCGACTGTTGTTGGCGCGGCCAGTCGAGGGTTCATCAGAGTTGCTGGATCGATGGACTTTGGCTCGTGCGCGATCTCAATCTTCACGCTTGGCGCATCGGCCGACAGCTGAGCGGCCACCGCTTGATTGGCGTCAGCCTGAGGAGCGGCGACAATCCATTGACACTGGCAGGATAAGATGGCGATCGAAATCACTTGAATAAAAAAACAAGTTTTCAGCACTCTGCAGTGGATGATCATTTTCTGGCCCTCGAAAACAAACAACCGCCCATCGGTGGACGATGTGCAACGGACAACGAGCAAGAGACAACGCGGAACGGACGGCTAACAACCGAGAAACGTGTATTGTGAGCGAGGATCCGATTGAATTCCTTCTTTTTCTTGTTGCCGCAGTCGAATAATTCACAGCCAGCCGACTTTGCGGAACCATCGATAGAGAAACGCGCAGATACTCATCATGGTGACCATGACGACCGGATAACCGTAGGACCATTCGGTTTCAGGCATGACTTTGAAATTCATGCCGTAAAGACCAGCGATCAGCGTCGGTACCGCAAGAATGGCCGCCCATGCGGCGAGACGTTTGGTGTCGTCGTTCTGGGAAACTGAGATCAGCGCCAGGTTGGCTTCCAGTGCGATGTGCGAAAGTTGCTGCAGGTTATCGATCAGATCGGCAATGCGCATGACATGGTCATGGACGTCCTGAAAATAGGGCCGAGTATCGGGCGGAATCAAGCTGGAATTGATTCGAGCAAGACGAGACGAAACTTCCATCAGCGGAGTCACCGCTTGTTTCAGCGAGAGTAAGTCGCGTCTCAGATGATAAAGTCTGGCCGTGATACTGCGCACGAACTTGCCACTGAAAATCTCGTCTTCCAGTTCGTCGAGTTCTTCTTCGAGCGCGTCCATCACCGGAAAATATTGATCGACAATAAAGTCCATCAATGCGTGAAGTACAAAGCCTTCGCCTTTGGCCAGCAACTGCGGCGATGCTTCACAGCGGGATCGCAAACCCACATGCGACTGCAATGAACCATGCCGCACCGTCACGACGTACCGTGGCCCAAGGAACACGTGGGTTTCTCCAAACTCGATGCGATGTTCGCCTTCACCGCAAAGTCGCGCTGTGCGCAGGACTACAAACATGGAGTCATCGTAGACTTCCAGTTTCGGTCGCTGATGCGCATTGTGCGCATCTTCGATCGCCAGATCATGCAGTCCAAAGGCCTCCTGAATGTGTGTCAGCAATTGCTCGCTTGGCTCATAGAGTCCGACCCATAGAAATCGATCGGAATAGCGCCAGGCATCTCCCAGATCGGGAACGGGCACGATGGCAACGCGCACTCCCTGATGATATGCCGCCGAATTAATGACGCCACTACGAGGAGGTGGCGATGCGCCATCGGAATTTCTGACTGTCAAAGATATGATCCTACCTTACGATTCGCTGCCGCCGTCATGGACTGTTGATTTAATCTCAACCCGCTGCGTCAGCGAGGGATATTTGCCGAAAAACACAGTCAATTTTATCTCTCACTGACTTTTTGGTTTGTGAAAACCCATGAAATCAACAGTCCATTCAGGGCACTGATAACCAAGTCAGCAAACTGAACAGCATAGTGCCGCCCATGATGGTGAGCAAACCTAATCGAGTATTCGAATGAGACAACCGGCTTGCAATCTCGCAGGTGATTCACCACGATGATTGCCCCGCCATCTTCTTCACCACCCGCTTGGAGTCCATGCTGTGATTCGATTTCTGCTGTTATTGACAGCCATCCTTTGTCTAAACATTCAAACTGAAGCAGCGGACTGGCCGCAGTTTCGCGGGCCGAGTGGTCAGGGGCATTCGGATGCGACGAACCTACCGCTTACATGGAGCGAAACGGAAAACATCACATGGAAAGTTCCCATCGCGGGACTTGGCTGGTCATCACCATCCATTCAAGGCAATCAGATCTGGCTGACGACAGCCATTGATGAAGGCAAGTCACTGCACGCCATCGCACTCGATCGTACGACCGGAAAAACGATCCACGACATCGAAGTTTTTACGCTGGAAAATCCTGGCGGGGTCCACAAAAAGAATAGTCATGCGTCGCCGACACCGCTGATTGAAGGTGATCGCGTTTATGTTCATTTTGGTGCGCATGGCAGTGCGTGTTTAACAACAGCAGGTGAGATTGTCTGGAAGACGCAGGAATTGAAGCACGATCATCGGCATGGGCCGGGCGGATCACCGGTGATCTTTGAGGACATGCTGATTCTGAACTGCGACGGATCGGACATTCAATTCGTCGTCGCGCTCGACAAAAACACGGGCGACATCAAGTGGAAGAAAAAACGCGAACACATCGGCGAAGATCGACTTAGTGGCAAGTCGAACGTGCCAATGGCCTACACTACGCCACTGCTGGTTGATGTGAACGGAACAACGCAACTGCTGAGCATCGGAGCAGACAGCATTGTGTCATACAATCCGAAGACCGGTGACGAATACTGGTGGTTTCGCTTTGATGGATATTCCAATGTGACCCGCCCCGTGGTTGCGAACGGTCTCGTCTTTCTCAGCTCGGGCTATGACCGACCGGAGTTCTATGCCGTTCGAATCGACGGCTCCGGTGATGTCACGGAATCGCATCTGGCATGGAACATGAAGAAAGCCGCACCTCTAAACCCGTCTCCGTTGGCTATTGGCGACGAACTGTATCTGGTAAGTGACAACGGCATTGCCACCTGCCTTGATGCGGTCACCGGTGAGCAGCACTGGCAGGAACGCATCGGAGGCAACTTCTCGGCATCACCGACATTCGCGGACGGTCGCATCTATCTACTGGACGAAGACGGGACGACCACTGTGATCGCTCCTGGCAAAACGTTTGAGTCGCTCGCTGTCAACAAACTGGAAGGCCGAACTCTGGCGACACCCGCCATGGTCGATGGAGCGATCTTTCTGCGTACGGATACACATCTGTATCGGATTGAGAAGAAATAAGCCTGGATTTATTTCCTGCAGGACAGCAAAGCTTCAGCCATCGGTTTCATCTGCATCGGGCAAGATCATCCGCTTCCGTTGGTTTCGATAGAGCCATTCCACTTTCGTGCGAGCCCACGGTGTCTTGCGCAGAAATTTTAGACTCGATGCGACGCTGGGGTCATGCGTGAAGCAGCGAATGGGCACTTCGACGCCCATCGCTTCCCAACCCATATGCGCGACGAGACGTTCGAGCATCATTTGAAGAGTGATGCCGCTGAGCGGATCCAAAGGTCGTCGTCGAGCCATTTCATGTTCTCAGAAAACTTTACGGTTTGACCAGCCTGGAAATCCTCGAACGGATCACTCGCCCGTTGCGATTCCGAGACTTTACTTCGAGCTGTAGTTTACTCGACAACCGCGCCAGATACCTGTCCGCACGATGACGAATCGCCTGCAAAAACACGATTCAAAAGATTCTGGAAAAGAATGTGTAACAAACCTCCGCAACTCTCGCTACGAAGTTATCCAAATGGAAATGAGAACTGCGAGTGGCCGGTTGACTCGTGAATCTCTTAACTCAACTTTAGCCGGATCAGGAGATTGATCATGTTTAAGAAGCTTATGTTTGCTGTTGTGCCAGTACTGATGCTGGCGGGAACCTCTTTCGCTGACGACGCTGCATTGACGATTGATGCGTCAACCATCACCGACGCCGATGTTAACATCGTGGACACGGCACTGGACATTGATGTAGATCAACTGGCTGCGGATGCCGGAACCAACAAGAAAACGGACGCGATCGAAGCCTGTTTTCGTAACTACGGTTACAGCAGCCATGGCTGGGGTGGCGGTCACCGTTCATGCTACAGCAATTACGGCAGCTTTGGTTGTTACCAGCCGTACTACAGCTACACCAACTATTGCTGTGCTCGACCAGTGTACTACAGCAGCTACTGCTGTCAGCCGACTTACAGCTACAACTATAGCTGCCAGCCAACCTACAGTTCATACTGGGGCTGCTACTAGTCAAGCAGGCTCGTGAAGAATCAGCAAACTCAAGAGCCCGACGCGATGTGTTGCACATGCGTCGGGCTTCTTTTATGTCTCAACGTTTTTCATCCAACTCTCTTCTTACGCCAAAACTTTCAAAGGAGATTCCTCATGTTTCGATCCAGACCAAAGCGACCTGTTCGAATTCCAACGCTGATCGCTCGCATCACACTGACGGCATCCGTGGCCATGGCTGTTGGCATCGGCGTCGCAAACGCTCAGCAAACTCAACGACTGCAGGGACCGCAATCGCTGGCACTTCAAGGACAGCCACAACTTTCTCAGCCGCAACAGCAACTCACACAGCCGCAGCAGCAACAATTTCAACAGAACCAACAGTTGGCTCAGCCAGCGCAGGGTGTCGTTGGCGGCACTGTTGTGACAACTCAGACGACTATCGCTGCTGCCCCAATGATTGTGACACCCAATTCATTTGTGGATCCGCGTACGAGTCAGATTCTGGGAGTTCCGGAATCACACTGTGGGCATGTCATTGATTTGCTGATCAGAAATCGCATGCGACAACAGTCAGGTGCAGTCGGAACGGAACTGGCTCCGGGGCTATTACTTTCAGGAGCGCCGTCAGCCAATCAGTTCGGAGACCTTGAACTTGCTGATGTCAATCTTGTGTCGGATGGTGGGCCTGGCAACGGGCCAATCATTCAAGTCACCGTACGAAATGCTGGCGCGTTCACAGTCGGCAATTTTCAGATCAGCATCGTCGGAGTTTTGGGACAGATCCACGCACACTGTCCGACTTCGCGTGGGATGGTGACGCAGATACCAGCGGGAACTGTCGCCTCGTTCCAATTGCAACTGCCAGCATCTGCCATGGCGATGGGATTTCCGGGACAGTTCACCGCTCCGTTTGATACAGTTGTGGTCGCCGTCGACAGCTTCGATGAACTCATGGAAGCGAATGAGCTGAACAATGTCAGAATCATTCGTCGCGGTGAACTCGCACCGCTGATGTCAGCGCCAGTCGTTGAAGTTGTGACTTCGGTCGTAACGGACATTGCTCCGGCACCAAGCTCACCGACGCCGCCCGCAGATACGGCGATTCCATCACCAACGGAGCCAATATCACCGTTAGATGGCATCAAGTTTGAGGACCTGCAACTGGAATCAACGACGCCAACAGCGGCCGGGATGGCGGAATTCTTCCGCAATTCTGCGTTGTAAAAAACATTACGACCAAAACGCCCTTCAGCGAATTTTTGTTGAAGGGCGTTTTCTTGTATGGTCGTCGGCCTGAATTGAGGCCGCTCGCTGTAGCCGAAGTCGTGAGACCACGGGCACTCGATTTCACAAAGTAGACCTCACTCTCCGAGTGAGGCAGGCCCCAAAACGCGGCCGTCGGCATTCGTCACTCAGAGAGTGATGGCTACTATAATCGCAAAACTCGGCCTTTGACTTTCACAACATGCCTCCCTGCGGCACAGTCTCTGTGCTGATTCGCACAGCTGCCCACAAAACTGCGATTGGCAAGCACATCCTCTCCAGACTGATGACCGCCCAAACTCTGCGGCGCGAGGTTTGCGGTGTGAAAGGCGGAAGTTCCTGTCAGTCCGCGTTTCCGCTTCACACTGCGAAAGGGCACAACTATGCCATCTATCAATCGAACTGCAAAAATATCGTCGTTCCTTGTACTCGCCGCCCTTGCTATGGTCGTCCTGCTGTTTTCGTTCAATCCGCCATTTGGCGTCAACTCGACCGTGATAGCACAAGACGAAAAGCCAGCGACAAAAACGCCGCCTGAAAAGCAAAAAGGTTCGGCAGACAAGCAGGATGAACCTGCACGTTCCCTGCAGCGGTTTATGCGTCAGAAGCTGCAAGCGTCCAGTCTGATCCTTGAGGGGCTTTGCACAGAAGATCTCGCGATGGTGTCAGAAAGCTCCGACACTTTGATGAAGATGAGCCATGAGGAACACTGGCGCGTTTCTAACGACATGATGTATCGTCGTTACAGCGAGCAATTCGTTCATGCCGTAGAAGAACTCAAGAGCGAGGCTGAAGACAACGACATGAACGGAACATCCCTGGCATGGGTCAATGTCACCATGAAGTGTCTGAAATGCCATGAATGGGTGCGTAATACCGTTCTGGCAGACGCAGAAAAATAGATGCACGAGCTGAATCTGCGACGCTGGCTTTGCGCTGACTGAACAATGCGTTTGTTCATTCCGAGTGTTGTTGACCTGCACAGATCAAGGTCGAGTAGTACGCTACGTCGCGAAGACTAAACTGTGCCGACACCAGCAGTATTGCCAGAAGTGGCGTCACGGAAATCAGAATGATTGCGGCAATCACAATCTTCATTTGGTTTTCAAGACCATACTTTGAGAACACGAAATTCCAAAACTCCGGCGTCCATTTACCAATAAGATCATAGACGAAAAAAGTATCGGTCAGTCCCGTAAAGGCTATCGCGGCGGCGATTGTGATTGTCGCCGCCCATGCCAGTGCGACAGCTCGCTTTCTGGCAGCTCCCGTTAACCGGACAATAGAATGCCCCTGGCAGGGTCGGCATCGCACCCTCAAAAACGGATGCGCAAGAAACGCGACACCAGCGGACACTCCCGGCTGTCCACAATGCGGACAGTTCAACTGCCGCCGCCACAGATCCCGTAGCGAATCTTTAGCCTGCGGCTGCGTCGTTCTTGCTTCGTATGGATTGTCCATGAAATGATTCCGCCACAATACGCAATCTCATTGTACCGGCAAGCTGACGCATGACGCTCAATAGGTGTCAGTTTGCCGGTGACCACCGCCAGATGTGGTCGTCTTTAGGGCGACTCTGTTCTGTGAAATCCAATTCAGAGATCGAGAATTCCTCGAAGCCCGAACCGTCTTTCTTCATGTTCGGGCCAACTGAGTAGAGCACAAAACCGCTGCCCTGTCTTTCATAGCCAAGCTGAAGCTCGTTGAAAGGATCAACGAGCAAAGTTGGTGATACTAACGAGAATCCATCAACCGTCAAAATAGACTCCAAATCGTTTGGAAACTCACCATTCAACTGACGCCACGTTGCTAGCCTTGCAGCAATCTGGACGACTCGACGGCGAAGGTCTCGCAAGTGGGCTTGTTGAGGTGCTGGGGTATACCAATCCGCCTTGGGTAGCAGCATCTGAGACAACCATTTGTTGGGATCGGTGACTGACCAAGGCGATTCGATATCGATGTCACCTTGGTTTTCCGACGACGTTTGGTCATCCTGGAGTTTCAAAAGAGTTGTATGTTGCTCCCGCCATGTTGGAAGCTGGAATGCCGCTACCATCGCATCAAAGTGCTGATTCTGCTTGACAAGTATTTGATTCCAATTTGATGAATCTCTATGCTATGAAACGCCAGTAACTGCTCTACCCGAGGAGCAGAGGCTTCCGGGAGTTTTTCCGGAAGCAGCTTTGGCTTGTACGTTTCTATAACAGCATCGTACCACGGCTTGTTCTGTTCAATCACCGACGCCACCAGTGGATCAGCGGCGGCAGAAAACGGGAGTCGCATCCGTTGGTCGAGCCCATTCTCCTGGAATTCACGAACCTTGTCGCATGTATCAATTGCGGATTCGTCTTTGCGCAGATGTCCCCTCAAGGCTTCGATCGGATCGCGATAAACGATGTTCTCAGTGCCAGGCGGATGAGGTCGATCCCAGCCGGGGTCGTTCAGTGGACGTCTTAAATCACGTTCATTCTCAAACAACGCTTGCCACGGGTCATTGCGATAGTCTCCGACATCGGCGGGCATGCTTTCGCGATAGGCCCGAATGTAATCAACGTATCCGTCTGCGGTCAATGGGCTGGTGAGCCGCGTGGTTTCGTATGAAATCCTGATGGGCGCTGGCCAGCCGAAAATGTGCCATAGCAGATAACACACCGGCACCAACACGCCGACCGCCGTCCAGACCAGTGATTTGGTGCGGCGATTCCACCAACGGCGAGTTTTCGAAACAGGCTCGTTCATAATTTGGAGATATCATGGGATATTCAGTGAATACATACGTCAGATTGCACGCTTTTGCCAGTCGCTGAGAATCCGTATGAATCGCAGCACGATAAAGCCGGTACTTCAACTGTCTGCATTGTACCGGCAAGCTGACGCATGCCGCTCACCGGACTTGAGGCTGTTTTTGAGAATGAACTCCAGAGAGAGCAGACTTTTTTCAAAGATTGTCTGCAAAAGCCGTTTTTGCAGGGGAAAACAGCTATTGACCTGAATTGCCGGTTTCTTCTACTGTTCCGCTCACTCGGACTGCGGTTCCTGCAGTTCAAATCTCCTCTCGTTCTCTCCCCTCTCTCGAATGTTCGTCGATTTCTCCTCCGTTTGATCTGAGGTTGGATCAGGAACCATCCTTCCGATTCCCAGATTAACTCATTCGAAATCGCGCATTCAACACCCCGCCTTTGTTGCCGGTTTCCCGGTGACGTCCCGGAGGATTATTGATGTCTCGTCTCGCAAGTTTGTTCGCTGGTCTGCTCATGGTCAGCTCGTTGAGTGGTTGCTGTCTGCTTGGTCATGGTGGCGGTTGCGCTCCCTATGGCGGTGGCGGCGGTTACTACGGTGGCGGTAACGGAGGTTCGTGTGGCTGCGGTGCTCAGGCGAATGGTTATCCATCTGCCATGTATGCTCCCCAGATGCAGCAGACGGCATTGGCAGCGCCATCGCCATGTGCTCCTGGCCAGGCGGCTTACGCTCCACAACAGCAAATGGGCATGGGCTATCCGGGCATGCAGACCGCACAGCTCGACGCCTTTTCCACATACTAATACTGATACAGATTCTGCATGGACGCAGAGGACTCGCCGACGGCTGGTTTGCGCAACGGATTGCGTTCAGCCGTTGGTTTTGTTTTTGTGTTAAGCATGATTCTAACTCAATCGCGCTCCACGGGGTGCGCGTTGGCCACGGATGCACTCGACGAAGTTCCTCCCTCCCACTTCGTCTTCTCTGCTCCGAATGCCGAGCGATTCGACTCACGTCGGATCGCTCGGCGTTTTCATGCGCGGCTCGCTTGCAACGACACGGGAGCGCATTGATTGGAACCAAAGAAATCTGTCGCATGGCGTCCTGAAATCCTTCACAGCCTTGCTATGGGGAGTTCCAATCCCCCCTGATGCTCGTGGTTCGAGTGGCATAAAATCAGGGCACTTGCGCGCCCCGCTTCGAAATAATTTCGGCTGATCGCCGTCAGGACGCGATTCACACACACTCCTCGTTTTTATACTCTTATCAGGAGTCTTCTCATGCTGGAATCACCTGTGACATCTGATCAAACAAAATCACCCCGTGGTACTACATGGACTTTGATCACTGGTGTCGCTGTCTTCGTGGCAATTCTGGCAACGGTCTACGCTTACGTCATTCCGCGACTTGGTCACGAATTGGTATCGACTACGGCATCGCTCGAATTTCGCGAATCCACTGCAGAGCCCCCCGCTGCCTGGTCTAAAATGATTTTGCCGGACGGATCAACACGCTTTGTGTCGGATGACATCACACTCACGGCTCGGGATTTTCAATCATTCACGAACGATTACAAATCAAACCCGCCGGAGATCATTCTGATTTTGTCGGCAACAGGTCGAAGTCAGGCGCAGGTTTTTCGTTCGCAAACGCGCGTCAGAACTTTCGTTGTCATGCTGCACGGGAAACCTCTGACTGAAGTTGCTCCCGCAGCATGGAGTGACACCGATGTCAAGCTGTCACTGCGTGGCATGTCAAAATCCGATGTCAACGAAGTGCTGGCTCGGCTGACCGAATAGCTCGCTGAAAATCACGACAACTCTGACCGCTGCGTTTAAAGCTCAATAATGCGAACATGCCTGCACTTCCTGTTTCGGGAGTACCAAAGCGTGCGACGCGATTCAGTCCCGGCCGGGACTGAATCATACGTTCGATACCCATGTTGTTGAATCTGCTTGCATTCGACTGGCCGGTCCCTGAAAATCGTGCCTGCCTGCAACTTGCATCCGGCCCCACCTCGCAAATTCTGTTCAGTCCGAGACATCCATGCCTCTTGAATTCCGCTTTTTCCTGTTGCCTGCCTGCCTGTTTTCGATTCTGCTTGCTCCGCGACTTCTGGCCGAAGACGCCGCGTTGGATTCCAGTCGGTTCGAAATCACGGAACTAACTTCCAGCCTGATTCAGCCCATGGAGCTTGCCGTTGCGCCAGATGGAACGGTGTTCTTTATTGAAATCAGCGGCAAGCTGAAATCTTTCAATCCGGTCGATCATCAGGTGACTCTGGTTGGCGAAATGACAATCACGACCGAACAGGAAAATGGACTCATTGGGCTGACGCTTGATCCAAAATTTTCCGACAACCATTGGATCTATTTACAGTATTCTCCGCCGGATTTTCCAGGCCAGCACATCAGTCGCTTCACACTCGTCGATGGCAAGTTAGATCTTGAGTCCGAGAAGTTGCTGTTGAAGTATGAAGAGCAGCGCAAGGAATGTTGTCACCATGCTGGTTCGCTCAGTTTCGGACCGCGCGGAGAATTGTTTATCGCGTCCGGCGACAACACACATCCGCATGGCGATTCGCAAGGCTTCGCGCCGATTGATGAACGTCCGGAGAAAGCGCCTTGGGACGCTCAAAAATCTGCCGCCAACACGAACAGCTACAACGGTAAGATTCTGCGCATTCGACCGCTGGCGGATGGCACGTACGAAATTCCGGATGGCAACCTGTTTCCAAAAGACGGATCAAAAGGCCGTCCAGAGATCTATTGCATGGGATGCCGCAATCCGTGGCGCATGACTGTCGATCCTGAAACCGGAATTGTCTACTGGGGAGAAGTCGGTCCCGATGCAGGCAGTGATGGACCTCGCGGCCCGCGTGGTTACGACGAAATCAATCAGGCGAAAACTGCAGGCAATTTTGGTTGGCCGTATTTCATCGCCAACAATCTGCAGTATGCCGACGTCAATTTTGAAACTGGCGAAGTGGGCGCGTTGTTTGACGTGACAGCCCCGCTCAATGAATCGCCGAATAACACCGGGCAAAAGACGCTGCCACCGCCGACGTCGGCATTTCTGTATTATCCTTATGGAGATTCGCCAGAGTTCCCGGAACTCAACGGTGCTGGTGGCCGAACGGCCTGTGCCGGGCCCGTGTATCATTATTCCGAAACGTTACAGTCGAACGTCAAATTTCCTAAAGAGTTCGATCGCGCGGTGTTCATCTATGAATGGTCGCGACACTGGATCAAGGCCATGTATCTGGATGAAAACAACGATCTGGCTGGCATCGAACCGTTCATGCCGGAACATAAATTTGTGCGACCGATCGACATGGCATTCGGCCCTGAAGGTGCTCTGTATGTCATTGAGTACGGTGAAACGTGGGGCGTGAATGCTGACACGCGGCTCATTCGCATCGACTATGTGCGAGGCAACCGAACTCCGGTGGTCGTGGCATCCGTTGACAATAATATCGGCAAAGAACCGCTGACGGTTTCCGTGTCCAGCGAAGGGACATTCGATAAGGACGCGAACGACTCTTTGACGTATGAATGGCGTCTCATCAATACGGCAGATCAGCAAGCGGCACCAAAGATTGTTTCAACCGAGCCGGCTGCGCAGGTCACAATTGCGGAACCAGGCATCTACAATCTGGAATTGGTCGTTACGGATTCGCAAGGAGCCAGCCGATCTGCAGCAGTCCCGGCTGTGGTGGGAAATGAACGTCCCCTGATTCGCTTTACGAAGCCGCAGCCTGGTGATTTCTTTGATGCCGAACAGCCGATTCACTACGAATTGTTCGTGAAAGATGCAGAAGACGGCACAAACGACGACTACGAAATGGACGAAAACAATGTACCTGCCATCGATCCGGATTCGCCGGGTCGTGTGAGTGTCAACGCAGTCTTCAAAGACGGACCGCTACCATCGGCAGATACAGCGGCAGTCGCAACAGATGACGGACCGATCGGGCTGCGACGCATGAAGTCCAGCGATTGTTTCAATTGCCACGCCGTCGATCAGAAACGCGTCGGCCCACCGTTGCTGGATGTGGCCAATAAGTACCGAGATAAAGAGGGCGCGCTGGAAGCATCGATTGAACGTGTCATGAAAGGGTCAACTGGTGCATGGGGCAAGATTCCGATGATTCCGCATTCGCATCATACCAGCGATGAAGTGCGTGATATGGTGAGTTGGATTTACAGTCTGCAGCCATCGGGACTGGTGCGTGTCTTCAGCGGATTTGTTGCTGAGATCCCGGTGGATGCGAAAGAAGCTGCGACTCCCGGATATTATCGTCTGGAAGCGACCTACACCGACCGCGGCGCGGGGGCTATTCCGCCACTGTCAGCATCAACCACATTGCTGCTGCGACAAAGGTCCGTCGAAGCAGAATCAGCGGACGAAATTCAGGGACCGCAGGTGCTTGGTTCCGGAAATGAGAGTGGCGGCAAGTTCATCGGAGCCATCAACCACGGCCACTTTCTGGGATTCCGCAACATCGCGATGGATGAAGTCAGTAGCGTCACGCTGCGAATTGCCTCTGCTGGTTCCGGCGGTCAGATTGAGGTACGACTTGATGAGCCTCATGGTGAACTCCTCGCCACGACCGACGTCGAAGTCAACGGCCAATGGGAACAATTCTATGATCGTAAAGTACAGCTGAAGAAAGCGTCTGGCCACCACGATGTTATTATTCACTTCGTGCATCCCGACAAAGCAGGCGGCCTGATGAACCTGGATTCCGTTAAGTTTCAGCGGTAGATGATTTTGAGCCTCAGGCTCAAGTCAATTGGGTTCGGTACATTTCTTTCTGCCGCTGGCCTTAGTAGACTTTGACCGCACGTTGCAGATTCAAAAACTATTTTGAGGACTTTTTATGAACCGATTTCAATTCTGGTGTGGTCTTGCTTGCGGGATTGCCGCTACTTTAGCCGTTCCAAACTTCGACGCAATTCAGTCAAGCTTCGCCGACGAAAAGAAAGCTGACGCCAAGGACGCACCAATGTTGTACGAACTTCGAACTTATCATACGCCGGACGGGAAACTGGATGCTCTCAACGCCCGTTTCCGCAATCACACATTGGCGTTGTTCGAAAAACATGGCATGAAGAACATCATGTACTGGGTTCCGGTCGATACGCCGAACACACTGATCTACGTGATCGCTCATAAGGACAAAGCGGCCGCTGACGCATCATGGAAAGCGTTTCGCGACGATCCAGAATGGAAGAAAGTCGCCGAAGAAACTCAACGCGATGGGAAACTGGTTGAGAAGGTGGATTCTGTCTACATGACAGCGACGGATTATTCACCGAACAAGTAACATGCAACGCAACGCAGCGAGTCATCATACCGATGATGGACTCGCTGCGGCGATGCGTACTGACCTACTGTCGCTCAGGAAACATTACTTTTCCGGTGGTCTTGGTCGAGCTTTTGCCGGGGTTTTTTTGGGACCGCCGGGATTGAAAGTGCGTTGAACTTCCTCCAGCGACGTCTTGCCCTCGGCCACCAGACGAATGGCGTCTTTTTGCAGCGTCGTCTGACCATCGGCCATCATCTGCTGACGGATGGCTTCGGGAGATGCGCCGTTCGCAATCACTTCCTTCATCGTGTCAGTCATCTCAAACATTTCGAATGCCGCAGCGCGACCGTGATAGGGAACGCCGTCGCAGTCTGCACACAATTCTTCAATTGTCTGAGCTTTTGGATCGTCCGGTGGTGGCGGCAACGGAGCTCGATAGAGTACCGATGTTTCCGGCGGCAGACCTAGTTTTTTCAGCAGCATCGGATTTGGGCGGAACGCCTGCTTGCAGTCGTCGCACAGTTTGCGAATCAGCTTCTGAGTCACGATGCAGCGCAGGTTTTTGATGACTTCGTCAACGCCGATCCATTCGATCAGTTTTCGCACGGCTTCCGCAGGCGTGTTCGCTTGAATCTCGGC
>JBDNFT010000190.1:0-3993 GCA_041689695.1 Planctomycetaceae bacterium
CGTCATTTTTAGCGGCCGATTTATGCCGGCCGTCGATCGTGCTCGGCTGATTCATCAAAACGGCATCTGTCCCGAGTGCGGCCATAACGACATCGAGCCCCTTGAGCTCACGGATTCTGTCATCAGTCCGAAAAATCGGCTTCCAGTTCCCGGCACAGCCACCATTGTGGGATTTCACTGCAATGACTGCAGCACCGAATGGCCCGTTTACGAACTGTCTTGCCGTAAGGTCTGACTTCCACATTGTCGCACAGATGGCCTGACTTCGAAAAGTGACATTTCAAAATCAGGGCCATCTGGACTGACGACAAGCTATCCTTCCAGCAGACAAGTTACCTCAAACAATCACCGTGCGTGATTCGAATCCGGGTAGACGCAGGATATTCTTTGTCTTCACGCAAGGATGTCTTTCAGCACATCGCCGCCCACATCAGTCAGGCGGAAATCACGACCGTTGAATTTGTAGGTGAGTTTCGTGTGCTCAAGCCCCAGCAAATGCAGCAGCGTGGCGTGCAGATCGTTCACATGGACTTTGTTTTCGACAGCCTTGTAACCGAACGGATCGGTCGCGCCAAAGTGAAAGCCGCCTTTGACGCCCGCTCCGGCCATCCAGATCGTGAAGCCATTCGGATTGTGATCGCGGCCCTTGTCGCCCTGTGAATCCGACGTCCGACCGAACTCACCACCCCAGATGACCAGCGTTGAATCCAGCAGTCCGCGGGCTTCCAGATCGGCAAGCAATGCGGCCGCCGGCTGATCAGTGTGAAGGCCACAGGAGCGGTGATTCGTTTCCACGTCGCTGTGACAATCCCACGGCACATCATTAACACTGCCGTCACCGCCGACACCCTTGCCGGCAAAAATCTGCACGAACCGCACGCCTCGTTCCACCAATCGTCGCGCGAGCAGACACTGGCGTGAAAATGTCTGGCATTCAGGACGATCCATGCCATACAGCTTGTGCATCTCTTCGGACTCACGCGACAGATCGAGAGCTTCGGGAGCGGCCATCTGCATTCGGTACGCCAGCTCAAACGAGTTGATCCGCGCTGCCAGATCGGCCTGCGTGGGTCGGCTGGTGGCGTGGACCTGATTCAGTTCGCGAATGAGATCGAGTTGCGAGCGTTGCTGGATGTCGGAGTGTTTTCCATCGCGAGCCAGATTGTCGATCGATTCCTTTCGCCGCGCATCGAGAGCCAGAGCCTGATAGGTCTTGGGAAGAAATCCGGCCGACCAGATCTGATCGTCACCGCGCGGCCGTGTGTCGTGGAGCACAACAAACGACGGAAGACTCTGGTTCTGCGATCCGAGGCCGTAGGTCATCCATGCACCCAGCGACGGAAGTCCAGGGCGATTGGTGCCACACATCAATTCGAGTGACGCAGGCGCGTGATTGTTCTGCTTCAGATACATTGAGTGCAGAAAGCACATCTTATCGACGTGCTTCGAAAGATGGGGAAACAGGTCCGAAACCCATGAGCCAGACTCCCCGTGCTGCGCCCATTCGAAAGGCGACTTGAGGCACTTGCCACTCGTCGCGAAGAAGCCTGTCTGAGGATCGGACCCGGCGAGTTGCTCGCCATTTCGCTTCTGCAATTCCGGCTTGTAGTCCCATGTGTCAACCTGCGAAGGTGCGCCGGTCATGAACAGCCAGATAATAGATTTCACTTTCCCCGGAAAGTGCGGTGGTCGCAGCGCAAGCGGATCTGTGGCGTCCGTTGCCGAAGCGGTTTCACCCTGCAGCATACTGGCGAGTGCAACCGACCCAAAGCCAAGTCCCGCCTGCTGCAGGAAGCGACGTCGAGCCGGCATTTCGACTTCGGCCGGAGAGTAGAAGTTGAACATGGAATGGCCCTTCAGTCGATGTAAACAAACTCATTCAGACAATACAGCACATGACAAAACTCGATCAAAGCTTTGTCGGTCGATTCAGGTGTTGCACCGCCCGCAGCGGTCCGCTGATGTTCGATGAACGCTTCCATCCGCGTTCGCTCGATGTCCGATGGCGACCTGCCGAAGGCGATCTGGTAGCCTCGGTCAATCGCAGAAGACAACGGAGCGTCATTGGCCGGTTTGATCAAAACGAACAGCTTTTCGGCCTGTTGTCGGACGAGTGGTGAATTCATCAAAGCCAGGGCCTGCGTCGGAACCGTCGTTACGCTGCGTTCGCCGATGCTTTGAGTCGGCTCCGGTGCGTCAAACATCGTCATGATCGGAAGCAGTTCGCTCCGCTTCACGCGCAGATAGACGCTGCGCCGCTGGGTGTCACTCAGCACGCTGGGTCCGAACATCGTGGAATCCAGATTACCGCCGGTTGCCAGCAGTGCGTCACGGATCGTTTCTGCTTCCAGGCGACGCGGCTGAAAATGCCAACAATAGCGATTGGCCGGATCGATTTTCAGATTGTCCGCATCGACTTCGTGGGACTGCTGATAGACGTCGCTAAGCATGATGGCCCGATGCAATGGCTTTAGCTTCCAGCCACCGCGAACGAGTTCTGCCGCGAGATATTCGAGCAGCTCAGGATGCGTTGGCTGATCTCCCTGAACGCCAAAGTCGTTCGGTGTGCCAACGATGCCTTCGCCCAGATGATGCTGCCAGAGACGGTTAACTATCACCCTTGCCAGGAGTGGTCCGGCACCGTGTTCGACGTCCGTCATCCAGTTGGCCAATGCGACTCGCGGAGGCTCCGGCGCGGGCGTTTGAACGGGCGTTGCTGGTGCATCGTTGCGCCACAAAACCTGCAGGTAGCCGGGTTCCGCTTTGTTCTGCTTGTTATCGACTTCGCCACGTCGAAGAAAGAAAACATCCTGCCCACCGGCGATGGTGGTATAAACTTCCTGAAGGTTTGGTCGCGGCACAGCGGCTGCATGATCGCGGACGACTTGAAAGACTTTTGCTGTCTCGGCATCGTACGGAGCGAACCAACGGGACAATGAAACTCGCACCAGATCCGGAATTTCCTTGGTGTGTGCGGCGACGATTGCCCGCAGTTCGCTGACATGCTGCGGAGCCACATCACCGGCCCATGTTGCTGGGTTTGGCTCGACGCTGAGCGACACTCGCATGCGACCGATTCCCATGTCGATGAACTTCAATTCGACGACCAGTTCCGTCCCATTCGCGAAGCCGGCGAGAGGCGTTTCAAATTCGAAGATCGCTGCATTGTCTTTCTTCGCAGTCGTGCGCACGATCCACGCAGTTGCTGGCATACCATCGACAGCATTTGCCAGTGGCTGATTCTGATCTTCGAATGCGGCAAAGACGGGCTTCAGCTTCACTGTCTGAGGAGCATCACCGGCTTGCGGAGCGTCGCTGGCTTGCGGATCGAGCGGACGAGCGGTGACCGTGATCTCGGCCAATTGAAAACTTCCGTCGGCGCTGAGCCCCGGTCCGCGCTGAGGCAGCGATTTGTCCGTGAAGGCATCCAGCCGCAGCGACTGCAGGTTCTTCTGATGTGTCTGGAATGTCAGTCGATATTCTTCTTCATTGCGAACGTTCCTCCGCTGACCTCGCTGCCGAACATTCACGCCCGGATTCAGCACGCCATCATGTGCAACGATCCCGCCAGGCAACGCCTTCAGCCACGACCGTTCTGCTTCAAGGGCAATCGGTTCCAACGCCTGCCAGCGAGTTGCTTCGGGCTGCTTCGCCAGTTCGCCTGTGTGCCATGCGGTAAAGCGGGTCGGCAGTTCAGTGGACGCGAACGCCGTTAGCGCTGCGACAAGCGGTTCATGTTCGGCTTGATGTTTCTCGACCGCACGCTCTGTTGCCGCTGCATCAAGATCCAGCGTGCGCGGGCCGTGAACTGTTTGTGCCAGCGATGCCGCCAGTGCGTAATAGTCCTGATGTGGAATCGGATCGTATTTGTGTTCGTGACAACGAGCACAGCCGAGCGTCAGTCCCAGCATGGACCCGCCAATTGTCATCATCATGTCGTCGAGCTGGTCGTAACGAATCCGCTCGACAGTCTTGGCCGTGATCTGCCCTGGA
>JBDNFT010000191.1:0-6025 GCA_041689695.1 Planctomycetaceae bacterium
GACGACATGTCGCAGCACTGGTTTTCGCGCGGCAACTTCGCCAACAGCTTCCAACATCCTGACAGCAACAAATCGGTTGCCGGCATCATTCAAATGAACTCCGTCACCCGTCAGGATACCCTTCGGTTCGTTGGCTGTATTGTACTCTTTGAGATTTGCAAGAAACGCGGCCCGCAGATCCAGCAGCGTTGCACCGGTTTCCATTGCCACTTTGCGGCTGACTGCAGAGTATTCATCAAGCATTTTGTCGAGCGAATTTGATCCGTCTGTTTTCTCGTCGATCACGCTGGGCGTGGCTAATACGACGCGAGCTCCCGCCTCGTTGCAGCGTTTGATCAGACTTTGCAAACCGGTTTCGTACGCACCGATTTCTGTGCCCTGCCCTTTTGTCGAATGCCAGACATCGTTGATGCCAATGTAGATGACAACCACATTTGGCTTGTGAGCCAGCACGTCTTTATCAAGTCGAGCTTCCAGATTCGGCACTTTATGTCCGCCAATGCCAGCACCGATGACTTTGATGCCGGAATCCGGACGAGCTTTCTCGATCGCCTCGCGAAATAACGTCACATACCCTTTTTCACCCGCACCCTGTGCCGTGATTGAGTCGCCCAGAAAAACGATGGTTTCAGCGTCTTTCAACTGCGCCGATGTGCTGGCACCAGAAAACAAAAATGCCATGGCCAGAAAAGCCCTTACCTTAAACATGCTCAAAAATCTCCTGTGGCGTCACCGCCGCCTAGCCCATAAAAAAGACTGCCAAGCCTTGAAGGTTGGCAGAGCGAACGACGAACGTCAAGCGGCAACGAAATTCGTCAGCCGCAAAATCAGCATATGGGTCGCTATCACGTGGCGTGCGTTTCACAGAGTAACGGGAATCAGCGGCGCCCATATTGCCGCAGATATTGTGCTGGCGGATCGCCAAAAATCGCTCCGCTGATCACGGCCAGAACTTCAATTGCCGTCAGCATACGCTCTCTCTGTTGCTGCCAGAATACAATTCACATTTGGTTCATTGAATCGCAGCGAAGCTATTAAAACCCACCCCCCTGCTGAGCAGCGGCCAATACTGCAGCCAGGATGTAGAAGAGCATGCCGACGATATGCAGCACGAGTGCTACGATTCCGATAATAAAGCCTGCAACCGCCAAACCACGATGCTCCAGCCCTACACCACTTTCATCGATCAGACGTTTGGCTTTGGCACCTCGATAAATTGCGAACGGAGCCAGAATGATGCCGCAACAGAAGATACTGATGATTCCAACAACCAGCGATGTGATCGCCTGAGACTTGATCTCACCCAGTAACTTCGGATCGCCACTCGAAGCAGTCGCACCAGGATAAGAATTCGGCATTTCATATGGGTTACCACTCATCTGCTGCGCGCTCCTTTTTTGACCTGAGTTCAGAGAACCTGTCGAGAATATCGGGGCAAATGTAGTAAATCGTGAGCGGGTAGCAAGTGAAAGCCATTGCCCAGCTGGGTGACCACCCTGCTTCTCTGCTCGTCTTCCCGTATTGCGCTATTCGTATATTCGCTACCGTCAATGCAGTTGATTCGATCAGCACACCCGCAATGACTCGTTTAGAGATTTCATACACCGCATCGCTTAGTTCTTGAACTAGTGTCATGTTGGGTGTGTTGCATTTCGGCAGCGCCCAATCTCTTTCAATGACTCAGCAACACGTTTTGATCTGGCTTTCCGGCCTATCAGAGAACCACGGTGTCACATGGTTTCAAGTATCTCTACACGAACGCTAATTGTCGGTGCCATCACGCTCGGTGGGTTGCTTGCATGGAAAACCTAGTCTTCGCAATCAGGCACCGAATATCCTCGACCAACGGAATCACCTTCTACAGACGTGCGAGCGGAGTCTCGAGATGTGCAAGACAGCTACGAAAACAATAGCGAAGCAGAATCACAATCGGTAACTGCACGAGCGACAGTTTCCTCCCGCCCAATGACGACAAGTGCCGCTGCGACCAGGCAGTCATCCGACGCCAGCAGCGTTGAAGCGTTTACTGAACCGTATTCCGATATCGCAATCGCGGCCTCGGAAATGGGCACTCTCTCCGGCGTCAAAGTCAAAGAAGGCGATGTCGTCAAGTCCGGCGATGTTGTCAGTTCGTGAAGATCTGGAAATCAAACAACTGGAATTTCGCCGAATCGAAGCTCAACTGGAACAACGCAGCATCCGCTCGCCGATCGCCGGCATTGTCAGTGAAGTCACAAAAGACGCGGGTGAATTTGTTTCACCGTCCGACCCGGTTGTCGCTCGAGTTGTGCAGCTCGATCCCTTGCTTGTCGTTTTTTCCGTACCGTTGCAACATCGCAACGCATTTCATCCGAACCAGACCGTGACACTGCAACCAGGTTATGCCGACATAACGGCTGAGGGCACGGTCGAGTTCGTATCACGAACAACTGATACGTCGAACTCATCGATCCGAGTCAAAGTTCGATTGCCAAATCCGAATGGTGAGTACCAGAGCGGCGAACGCGCATTGCTGCGACTCGACGCATTGACAGCACAGGCCATTCCAGCATCTTCATCCGATGACATTGCGTCCCCCATAGCTGATCGGAATCATGAAACCGCTTCACGCCAATGATCAACCCGATTCATCACCGACCGCGACTTCTGTCCTTTCCGTGCCTTATGCATCGGCGTTTTCAGAATCTGTTGCCATCGACTTCAACACAACGCCCTCTTCTGTTTATGGCGTTGCCGTTGATGCCATGTTGCTGGCACGCAAATCGCTGACTTCTGCACCGGATGTCAAAACTCTGCAAACGGCCGCTGCCGCTCATCTGCGCTGAAATGTCAATGCGGCATTGGTGGCGTGGCATTATCAATGCGTTCTCAGAAGAAACGCGACTCATCGAATCAGCGACTACGCCGTGCATGGCACCTGCGAACGGCCGCACCAGCTTCGCACAAGCGCTGGCCGTGACATCGCAAAACTGGGATCCGGGTCACTGAATCAGTTTCAGGCGATGACCGTTTATTCCTGGTGGCTCGACAACGGACTCGCATCGTTTTCGGACGCAGATGCTGCGGCTTCCGGGGCTACATCAGCGGTTCGATCGTCGAGTTCTTCAGATCGCTGGTGGAAGAAACTCAATCCACTGTGGCTAAAAGTTCCGCTTGGTCGGCCGGAAGGACTTCTGAAAGCGTTGCAGCCGGCTTTTGGCTGGATCTTTTCGCCACCGACTTTCGTGTTGTGGTCCATTCTCGTCATCGCAGCGATGATCGTGATGTCGAATAACTGGTCCGGATTCTGGTCAGATTCTGCAAATGTGATTGCCCAGGAAAACTGGGTCTGGCTGCTGGCCGCATGGATCGGATTGAAGTGCGTTCATGAAACCGCTCACGGACTTATCTGTCTGCGTTATGGCGGCAACATTCGCGAGACAGGGTTTGTGCTGGCGGTGTTTACGCCTCTGGCCTATGTCGATGCTTCTTCGTCGTGGGCATTTCGTTTACGTTGGCACCGAATTCACACGGCGGCGGCTGGCATCTACGTTGAGTTACTGATTTCATCCGTCGCTATGCTGGTCTGGTCTCGCAGTGATTCCGCTTTGATCCGCCACGTCCTGCAGAACGTGATCATTATGGCGAGCGTATCCACGCTGGTCTTCAACTTAAATCCGCTGATGAAATTTGATGGTTATTACATTCTGTCCGACCTGTTGCAGATTCCGAATCTGATGACTCAGTCCACACAGACCGTGCAGGACATCGCACGGCGACTGATATTTTGTGAATCTTCTTCTGCGCCAACGACCATCGGGCGAGAACGTATCGTACTCATGACCTTTGGCGTTCTGGCGACGATTTGGCGAATTACTGATCTCACTCACTAACGAAGAAATCTCAGCCAAACTTAGTGACCTGCAACAGCGTTTCGCTCAGGAAGACCTGCGACAACAAACGCAAACCGAGATCACAACGGCGGCGCGCTGAGCATCGCTCAGATGAATCTGGAATCGCTGAAGTCGCAGCTTGCGGAATGTCAGAAACAAGTCAGTGGCCTCGAACTTCGCGCGAGTCGAAACGGATGCATCGTCGCACAGGATTTGAATCGACTTGTCGGAACATTCGCCAAGCCCGGAATGGAATTGCTGACGATCGGTCGCGAAGATCAGAAGGAACTTCAAATCTCGCTCGGTCAACGCGACCTTGCCGGTTCGGTACAGGCCGTCGGAAACACAGTGCGTGTGCGCATTGGAACGCACGGAATGCTCACCGGGACATTGCAGCCGGTCAACCCGCAGGCCAGTCGCAAGTTGCCACATCCGGCATTAGCCGCTTCGAACGGCGGCCCGCTGCCAGTTGTTGCGAAAGACAAATCATCCCGAGATGCCGATCGCGGCGAGATGCAGTTGACCGAAAACCGTTTTACCGGCGTTGTACGACTTACTGCTGACGACGCGATTCAACTTCGCTGCGGTGAACGTGGCATTGCTTCGCCCGGCCTCATCCCAGGTTCACTTGGCGTCCACTGTTGGCGATCGGCACATCGCTGGATCAAAACTCAACTGCAACGCTGAAACGGCGAACGGTGAGTATCAACTCAGCGGGAAGGATGGTTTCGGCTTTGCAAATGTGCCGAGAAAGCAATTTCTGTTGCTACTGAAATTGTGCCCTGATCGTGAGACTCTTGAACATTTGACAGCAGTCTAAGCCGGGTCGGCAAGCCTCCATCGGTGACATTGCGCTGCAGCAGCCTCGGTCCATGATGGTCTGGCACAGGTTTTGCCTTACTTCGATGCGAACGCTTATGCCGCCAGTGTGCGAGCTTATGTGACCGTTGGTTCGCACAGTGAGTCATCAACGCACACAATCAGCTTCAAAGTTATTGCTTCTTTGGGTACTCAACGGAAAGCGTCGATCATGAAGACGATTCAGATTTATGACAAACCAATGTGCTGCTCAACAGGAATCTGCGGTCCGAGCGTTGACCCGGTTCTGCCACGTTTCGCTGCGGATCTTGATGCTTTGAAGCATGCCGGGCACACCGTGGAACGGTACAACCTGTCCCAGCAGCCACAGGCTTTTATTCAGAACACCGAGATCCACGCATTACTTTCGACTAAAGGTACAGACGTTCTGCCTGTTGTCATGGTGGACGGGCACGTGGTGAGTCGCGGGATTTATCCGTCGCGTTAAATGTTGGACATGTGGACTGGTGGCGTGGCTGCAAAATCTGTGTCACTGCCGATCGTGGATCAGGGTTGTTGCAGTGGTTCGACGGGATGCTGCTGAACAGGTGCAGACTGACGCCCGGCAGCTCGCCCTGAAAGGAGATAAGTCATGGAATTTCTGAAACAGACCACTCGGAACCTTTTCTTCACTGGAAAAGGCGGAGTTGGCAAGACTTCGGTCGCGTGTGCGACGGCAGTCAGACTCGCCGATGCCGGGAAGCGCGTCTTACTCGTGTCAACGGACCCTGCGTCGAATCTGGATGAGGTGCTCGGGACGCCGCTGCAGCATCATCCAACTCCGGTGCCATCCATTCCCAATCTGTCCGCCATGAATCTTGATCCTGAAAAGTCCGCCGCCGATTACCGCGAACGCATGGTTGGCCCCTATCGAACACTTCTGCCTGCGGCCGCTGTGGCCAGCATGGAGGAACAATTCTCCGGGTCGTGTACGCTGGAGATCGCGGCTTTCGACGAGTTCTCTCGACTGCTGGGAGATGCCACGGCCACATCGCAGTTTGATCACGTCATCTTTGATACGGCTCCGACTGGTCATACGCTAAGACTGCTGACATTGCCGTCTGCATGGTCCGGCTTTATGGAATCCAATACCACTGGCACATCGTGTCTGGGACCGCTCGCTGGCCTGCAGACGCAGCAGGTGCTGTATCAGGACACCGTCCGCGCACTGAGTGACCCAGCAATCACAACGCTGGTCATGGTGACTCGCGCGGAGGCGACAGCGTTTCGCGAAGCCGCTCGTACCAGCGGCGAACTGAAAGCACTGGGAGTTCGCAATCAGCACCTGGTGATCA
>JBDNFT010000192.1:0-1301 GCA_041689695.1 Planctomycetaceae bacterium
GCAAAAGAGTTACAGATTGAATCGATCTTCACTGAAGAAATGCCTCAGGAAGAAATCACCCGTGAAGTGGAACTTGATACGACTCCAGCGGAAACTCTGAACGTCATTGCGGGCGGTACACCATCTACAGTGGTCGGGGCATCAGCGCAACCTGCGGCGGCTCCGGTGAATGTGCAAAAAGCAGCCGTAATGAAGGAGGTCAATATTCGCCCCGTCACGACTGACGTGGCATTGCCTTCTGACGAAATGCTGGGACAGGAATTGGGCGAAGGCGAAATCGTCGGCGAAGTCGGTTCCATGGTCGAAGGCTACGGCGCTGCCATGGGTATCATCACACAGGAAATTGTCCGTATGATGCGACAACAGAAAGTCACTGTGATTTGGCTGTTTGACGAATCCGGAAGTATGGTCGATGATCGCAAGGAGATCCGCGAGAACTACATGCGAGTTCTGGACGAATTGAAGATCGCGTCAGAAAAAGATGAAGAGCTCAAAAAAGGCAGTGAGCAATTGTTGACAGTTGTCGCCAGTTATGGGCAGGGAATTCACGAACACACACCTCGACCAACCGCGGACATCGAAATGATCAAAGCCGCGATCGACAAAGTTCCGGTGGATCAATCAGGTCAGGAAAACATGTGTCAGTCGATCGCCACAATCATCGCCAAATACAAAAAAACGGCGATTGTCGGCAAACGAAAGCTGGCTGTCATTGTTGTGTCGGATGAATCCGGCGACGACGGTGATTTTGTGGAACAAGCCATCTCTGAAGCTCGATCGGCAAAGTCGCCGCTGTATTTCCTTGGCCGCGAAAGCATGTTTGGCTTCCCTCATGCCCGACAACTCTGGATCGATGAACCAACAAAAGAGCATTTCTGGATTCCGATTCGTCGTGGCCCGGAAACGCCGTTTCCGGAATGCCTGCAGTGGAATGGGCTGCATTCACGTTGGGACGCACAGTCCGCAGGATTTGGTCCGTACGAACAGGTTCGCATGGCTCGCGAATCCGGCGGGATTTTCTTCGTACTTCCAGGGGAAGAAACGACGCTGGTTGGTCAGGGTGCGAATGACAAAAGAAAATACGACTTCCTGTCGATGCGGGAGTATCAGCCAAACCTCGTGTCGCGTCCTGAGTATGCTCGTGACCGTCTGACAAGTCAGTTTCGTGAAACCGTTTGGCAGGTCATTTCTACGCTGAATCCGAATGGCGATAAATTGCTGTTCCAGACTTCGGATCCGCAATTAAATATTCAGAACGAACATTTTCCATTTGCAATGGATGGCTTCCGTGCGACCGCTGC
>JBDNFT010000193.1:0-7990 GCA_041689695.1 Planctomycetaceae bacterium
CAGTAGGTCCTTTCTGCCGGAAAGGACTTCGCGACTTGTCGCGACCTGCGACCATCTCCACCTTAACTGCAGGACAAAGCGACATCGTTGAGCGGACATCCGCCCCTGGGTTCGCCTTGCGGCAATTTGAAAAATCCTCCTCGGCAAGGAAGACCTACATTCTCATAGTGCCGAGGCGTTGGGCTCGAATCAAGCAGTGTCTGTTTGAGTTCCCGAACAACCCGACTATTTGATGCTTTCCGAAGCGATTCTGGCTGATTGCGGGGGATTTGCGGTCGGTTTTCGGCCTTAGAACTCCCCGACGGTTTCTCCGCCAGCAACAGTGAACAGCGCGAGGAGTGTCTGTGGATCTATATGGTCTGACAAAAATCGGACGCTGCTATCGGCCAGAGCCACCTGGGTTCCGCCGGTGTGAGCGAGTTTACCGAGGGATGCGAATCCAACAATCATGTCTTCGTCAGCATCGAGCGGCGACATCCAGTGGACCGCGTATTCGTTGGGGAATTCGACAACCATCAACGTATTCGAAGTACCATCGGTGAACTCAGAAAACGTGCGCGGATTCGTTGGATGGAAACACGAGTTTTCGCCGACGCTGGCGAGATAGCTGGTGTAGTTCGGTGGCAATTCAGAAGCGGGGCAGCGATAGATGGGAAGCGTTGTCTTGAACGCTTTGGAATTCACTGGATGGTTCCACGGTTTCGAAAGATCGATGGTGTTGTAAAGGGCCTGCTGTTCAAGATAGGGCAGGATCAAAGTTCGCCAACTGTGGAGAGGTTTGCCGTTGGCATCAATAGTGTATGCGGGCGGCAAGGCACCGCAGTCATCATGGTAGTTGTGCAATGCCAGTGCGATCTGCTTGAGGTTGTTCTTGCATTGTGTCCTATGAATGGAAGGTGTGATGTTACGTCTGAATGGCAACAGAAGGGCGAATACCAAAGCGATAATGCCGCACACGATCAGAAGATTTCGGACAGTACGCCGAGGCGGTTTATTCCACTCTGTTGCATCGCTGGTTGCCCGTGGACTTGCATACGGGTTTTCGGACATGAGTGACTCCTGGTTCAGCAACAATTGCACTTCGGAAAATTCACTACGGTGCTACGAGCCGCGCAAACGGAGAAATTGTCTGCCATTTATTTAGTCGCGCGGAATGCCATTGGCGAGCGGTAGGGCGTCAGCCCTCCGAGTGTTCTGATCGGCGTCTTGTTCAAGTGTGGAGTCAAAAATCGTGCTCGGAGGGCTGACGCCCTGCAGCTCGCCCAACACCTCAAATCACGACTCCTCGTGCCCCGGTCGCTTCAGGTGATGGGGTTCGCAGATCTCGCCATACATTTCCGGGCGGCGATCCGCCATGCGGTCGATCATGTGTTTTCCAGGAACGCGCACGATGCGTTTCGTGCGAGCCGCGATCGGATCAATCTCTGCGCGAATGATGCCTGGTGTGTCTTCATCAATCGTTGCGATCGTGGCACCAACGGGACTGCAGATGCGACTCTTGCCGATGAACGAGAATCCGTTTTCGAAACCGATGCGATTCACCGCCGCAAAGTAAACACCGTTCTCCATCGCGCGGCAGTTGATTGAAAATTCTGCCATGTAGGCGCCGCCGGGAGGCCAGTTCGTGGGTAATAGAATAATGTCGGCTCCGCGAATTGCGAGAACGCGTGCCGCTTCAGGAAATCCGCCGTCATAGCAGATCAGCATTCCGATACGAACGCCCGCTGCTTCGAAGACTGCGAACGGTCGATCGCCCGGCGTTGTGAAACGATCGACGCCAAGATACGGCAAGTGGACCTTGCGATAACTTCCGATCAAACCATCAGGCCCAATCAGGACGGCTGTGTTGAACAACTGTGAGCCGGATTTTTCGAGCATACCACAGACGACGAATGTGTTCAGTTCCTTGCAGATGGAAGCGATACGATCTGTGGTGGGGCCGGGAACCGATTCTGCAAATGCCATCGCTTCCTCAAGCGAATCGAAGCAGTAGCCTGTTGTGAAGCATTCCGGAAAGACGGTCAGTTGCGTTCCTTGAGCGACCTCAGAACGGAGATGAGATTCCAGAACGGATAGGTTGGCATTGATGTCCTTGAAGACGACATCTGTTTGGATTCCGGCGATAAGCATGTTGAATGACCTTTCTGTTTGTATAGCGGATTGGTTGTCGGTGCGTGGAGGTGCCGATTTCGGAGAAATCGGCCTACGTTTGATCGGCAACTTTTGCCGAATCACCAGAGATCTGAAAACGGTCTGAAGAAAAGATATAACGATCGCAGCGATTCTATGAAATCTAACGGGACGCCACGCCGATGAATACCAAGGACGAACGAGATGCGCCGAATGCGGCCAGCGATCGTCATCGGTTGGCGATTTGCCGGCCGAGTTGTCACAGTCGAACGAAGGTAAGATCCGTGAAGACAATCGAAGGACGACCCGGAATTCTGTTGACGCTTGTTGCAGTTATTGCTTCGAGTGCCCTCCTGTCCGGATGTCAAACGACTATCGGCGGGCAAACACTGCCATCGCCGGACTACCTCACCGACGACGTGCAGTACTTCCCGGCTGGTCCGGAGTTCAAGCTCACGAACAAGGTTGAGGCTGCTCGTAAGCAGGCCGCCGAAAAGAAAAAACTCGAACAGGGTTTCTAAAGCTGGATCGCTGATTTACCAGCGAAATTCCACCCTGTGATTCATAACAAGGGCGCTGAAGTCATGGACTTGAGCGCCCTTTTTTCGTGCGATATGAACGTTTTCCCTGCAACTTGGAAGTTTTTTGCTCGACACATTGTACGTGTTCGACAACACTTGTCTGGACAAGTGTTTTGGCGCGGTCTACAGTAAGGCGAGCGGCAGGAATAGAATTACCCAATCCCACAGCTGACGTGCCGGCAACCATTTGTGATTGACCATGTTGACGGATGCAGATCTGGGACAGATCTGGCTGCGTCGTTCGACCTGTCCCAAGTCGAATTTCTTCGACGTGGCAGTATCGTGTGGTGGGACTGATTCTGCCGCTCGCCGAAAGTGATCCAATGGCGTGGATTAAAGTAGATTCTGTGGCGATCCGGGAGATGCGAGTCCCCTGATTTTCGGGCATTCCGCGAGGATCAGGGGATTCACTTGCCCGCTCGCCTGATTGTTTCTCACCAATTGCGAGGTTTGACATGTCTAACGATAAAGTGCAATCTGTTTCCGAAACTGATGTGGTCGTGATTGGTGGTGGTCCGGCTGGCTCCACGGTGGCGACTTTAGTCGCTCAAAAGGGCTATCAAGTTCGTTTGTTCGAACGCGAGACTTTTCCTCGTTACCACATCGGCGAATCGATGATTCCTGAAACGTACTGGGTACTGGAGCGACTGAACATGCTCCCCAAAATGCGTGCGAGTCATTTCGTTCACAAGCACAGCGTGCAGTTCGTCAGCGCGAACGGCAAGCAGTCAGCCCCGTTTTACTTCTATGACAACAAGCCGCACGAATGCTCACAGACATGGCAGGTCGAACGCAGCGAATTCGACATGATGATGCTCAACAATGCCCGCGAGCACGGTGTGGATGCGCACGAAGGTGTGCGTGTTCTGGATGTTCTTTTCGATGGCGATCGAGCCACCGGAATTAAGATTCAGAAGCCTGATGGCACGACTGAACAAGTCAACGCGAAGGTCGTCGTCGATGCCAGTGGCCAAAGCGGCATGTTGATGAATCGGATGAAGCTACGCGTCTGGGATCCGGTTTTGAACAAGGGCGCAATCTGGACTTATTGGGAAGGAGCCTACCGGGATACTGGCAAAAATGAAGGCGCTACCGTAGTGCTGCAGACGGAGAGTAAGAACGGCTGGTTCTGGAATATTCCGCTGCATAACAACCGTGTCAGCATAGGGATCGTCGCACCTTTTGACCATCTGTTCAAAGGTCGCGGAACTCACGAAGAAGTGTACAATGAAGAGGTGGCAGCTTGTCCGGCGGTTCAGGAGCGTATCGCAGGAGCAAAGCGTGTCTCCGGATATCACGCGACGCGCGACTATTCCTATCGATCGACAAAAGTTTCCGGCAACGGTTATGTCATGGTTGGTGATGCGTTTGGCTTCCTGGATCCGCTGTATTCGTCTGGGATGCTGCTGGCACTGAAGTCCGGCGAAATGGCGGCAGACGCTGTTGTGGAAGGGCTGATGAACAACGATCTGTCGGAAGCACAGCTCGGCAAGTGGGGCCCGGCTCTGAATGCAGGCATCGACCGCATGCGGCGGCTGGTCTGCGAATATTACGACGGCTTCAACTTTGGTCGTTTCATCAAAACCTTCCCGGATCTCCAGGGAACCGTTACGGACCTGTTAATTGGCGACCTGTTCACCGACAAAGTGGATGTCGTCTGGGAGCCTATGGAATCGCTTTACAAGGAAGGCAAGACGGCTCCTGGGACTTGGCAGGCGGGTACGCCAGCCGAGCAAATCCAGTCAAAATCGAACGAGTGGTAATACACCGAAGCAGTCAACTGATCGTTTAACCCGACTCGAAGAGGAGGTGCCAGACCACTCCGCCTCCTCTTCGAGTCGGGTTAAACGTAAGCGATCTCGGTTGAGACTAAATCAACAGACCGCCAGCTGCCGGTGAGTGTAAAAAACACAACGGTAATACCCGCGGCTTGCGGCTCACGATTTCAACGAACCCCGAGCTGCAGAAAAATTATTTTACGCGAACAAGCTTCATCAGACGACCCGAGACGTTCCAGTCCTGGACGTACAGGTTGCCATCTTTGTCCCAGTATGATCCGTGTGTTCCACTGAAGATGCCTTCCTTCCATTGATCCTGAGGTACGTTGTAGTTGCCACCCAGCTTTGGATCAGGATTGTGGCCGAGAACCGAGATAATTCGGTTGCTCTTATCCAGAATCACAACACGGCCTTGTAAGTCAGGCACCGACACAAAATCTCCCTGAATGGCCACTGAAGTTGGCATTCCCAAACCGGTGATAACTTCTGCAATAAAATTGCCGTCCAGGTCATAGTGCAAAAGTCGGCCCTTTGGTTCGTGGTTACGATCGCAGATCAGCAGGCGAGCCGGTTCATAGCGAGTATCCAGAGTCATGCCGTGAGCCGTATTGAACTGCTTCATGTCATTTCCCTTGTTGCCGAAGTGCATCACGTACTTGCCGGTCTTGTCGAACTTAAAGATGTGATTGCTGGCATATCCGTCTGACAGAATGATGTCTCCGTTTGGTGCCACCGTGATTGCGGTTGGGCTGAATTTTTGCAGGTCCAGACCTGACTCTTGTGGAAACGGCAGCTTCAAGACGATGTCGCCGGTTTCCGCACTGAACTTGATGCCTTCGGCGTTGGCGTTTCGAGCTCCATAGATGAATTCACCTTCCGCTTCATCGCGGATTTCCATGTCATGGATATTCGAGTATTCGTCACCGACGAAGCGACGAACGACTTTGCCGTCCGGTGAGAAAACAAAAACTCCAAGATTTGCGCTGGTGTAGATATTGCCCGCTTTATCGATCACGACGCTGCCATGAGTACCGCCGAGAACTGACTTGCCGTCTTCGCCGAGTCCCCAGCCGGGAACCGTGTCAAACGTCATGTCCCCGCATCCCATTCTCACGGGAGCAACCCCGTCAGCGGCGGTTGCCTGCAGCGCGACGCTGAGGCACAGGGTGAATATCATGGACTTGAAAATGCTCTTCATCTTCTGGATTCCTGGTTGATCTTTATGAGGGATTGATCAGACTTCTGTGACGCGGGTTTACAGCGACAAGTTCTAGTTCAGCAAAAGACAGGCTGTCAAATGGTTGAATGGAAAAATGGACAAACGGCAGAACAGGTCGTTCGAAGCGTTCTTCGGAATTTCCTCATCCGATGCCACCGAAGCAACTGAAACATGAACGACGCATGCTGATCGCCTTTCACAAACCTTATGGAGTGCTTTCGCAGTTCACGCCGGACGGCTCGCCAAATCGTCCTTTGGCTGAGTTTGGATTTCCAAAGAATGTATATCCGATCGGTCGTTTGGATGCAGATTCCGAAGGTCTGTTGCTGCTGAGCGACGAACCCGCATGGAATGCGCGGCTGCTGGAGCCCCGTCATGCGCATGAGCGGGAGTATTGGGTGCAGGTGGAACGGATTCCCGAAGCGACAAGTCTTGAGCAACTGGCCGCAGGGCTAATGATTCAGGGACGAAAAACATTGCCATGTCGTGCGCGGATGCTGGTGCCTCAGCCGGAAATCCCACCGCGTGATCCGCCCATTCGGTTTCGCAAGAACGTTCCCGATTGCTGGATCGCTCTGGAATTGATCGAAGGCAAAAATCGTCAAGTGCGGCGCATGACGGCGGCAATCGGCCATCCGACACTGCGACTCATGCGTACGCGGATAGGCAGATTGACTCTGGAAGGTCTGACTGCCGGCGACTGGAAGATCTTAAGTTCGCCAGAACGGGAACTGGCAGGAACGGTTTAATGTAGAGTACGTCAGCCTTTCCAGGCTGACTTGTTCTACTGCATGCTTCATGTCAGGCTGGAAAGGCTGACGTACTTTTCGGGACAGTTCTTTTATTGACGATGCCGATTGTTCCGCCAAAAACAACAGAGCGAGCCGCTGAAACCTTTGGCTGCGTTGGTACAATCGTATGTGAGCAGCCGATGAGATAGAACAGTGGATAGAACCTACGTGATCTTGAGTTCACAAATTTCGTTCGGTTCGGCGATTCATCAATTGAGCAGGAACTTCATTCATGGTTAGTACGATTTCGTGTCAGGAATTTGCACCGCTCAGCAAGAAGGGCGGCTTCGATATGATCGACGTACGGACTCGACCGGAGTTCTATGAAGTTCATGCCGTCGGTGCTCTGTGCGTTCCGCTGGATACGCTGAATTCAGAGATGATCATGGCCTCACGGGGCGAACGCTCGAAAGAGCCATTATACATTATCTGTCGCACAGGAGGGCGTTCAGCTCAGGCATGCAGTGCGTTTGCAAAAGCTGGTTTTGATAACGTCGTCAATGTCGATGGCGGCACGCTGGCCTGGGTGGCGGCGGGATTGCCCGTGAATCGCGGCACAAAGATGAGGATGTCGCTGGAACGCCAGGTTCGAATTTTTGCCGGGCTGATGATCGTCGCGGGCACGTTTCTGGCCAGGCTGAATCCTTGGTTTCTGGTTGTTCCCGGCGTCGTGGGAGCGAGTCTGGCATTCGGCGGGTTGAGCAACAGTTGTGGCATGGGGGTGATCATCGCCAAAATGCCATGGAACAAATCGTTGCAGGGACAGGCTTGTTCTGGCAGTGGCGGTTGTTCTGGCGGTGGTGGTTGTTCACAGTGATTGTGTGCAGCACAACTGTGAATGCATGAGTTCTCTCGTTAGAATACTGCTTGAGTTTGCTGAATGTCGGTGGATGACAGTCAGTCGATCACATTTTTTTTGAATGGAAGCAAGCCCCCGATGACGTCTACATATTTCACACGCCTGCGAGCTGGTTTTCGACTAATTTTAATGTTTTTGGTTCTGTCGGCGATAAGTAGCCTCGCGGCAGCACAGGACGGAAAACTGGATTCCGGTATTGATCCGGATGGCTTTGATAAATCAGTCAGGCCGCAGGATGATTTGTTTCTGCATGTGAACGGTCGTTGGTTATTGTCCACGGAAATTCCGGCGGACAAATCGAACTACGGATCTTTTACAGCTCTGGATGATGCGGCTCGCGAAAATATCAGAGCCATCATTGAGGAGTCCGTCAAGAAGCCAACCGATGCGAACAGCCACAAAGTCGGCGATTTCTATCGCAGTTTTATGGATGAAGAGACGCTCGCGAAGAAGGGGCTTGAGCCGTTGAAAGCACAGCTTGATGCGATCAATGCGTTGGCCACGACAGAGGACGTGATTCGATACTTTGGCAGTTCCAACGTCGTCGGTATCGGCAGTCCGTTTGGGTTTGGAATTGGAACTGACGATAAAAACTCGTCACGCTACCTTGCTGCAATTTCTCAGGGTGGGAC
>JBDNFT010000194.1:0-2404 GCA_041689695.1 Planctomycetaceae bacterium
ACCGGAATGGTCGAATGGGAAGGCGACACGCCAAAACCGGTGGCCGATCCCGCACTGTTCCTGACTCAACTGATTGCAGGAAGTTAGATGACATGAAAGCTCACAGGATCCGACTCGTTGGCCCGTGGGAAGCACGGCAGCTCGACAATAATTTGCAACCCATCGGCGACGTGATCAATTGCCAGTTGCCATACTCAGTGATGCCACAGCAAAATCCATCGGGAGTTCTCCTGCTTCGAGGATTTCATTGCCCGACCGGCATCGACCAGAACACGATTCTGCGCATCATCCTGAAGGCAAATCAACAACCGCATGAAGTTCGCATGAACAGCATGCCAGCCGAAGTTATCGAAGCAACTCGCATCGGCAACACGGGCCTCAACGAAACTCACAGGGAATTCTCGATTGATATCACACCGTCAATTGCAGCGTTCAATCACCTGATCGTAATTTTTCAGGTCAGCAGGACAGAAATTCCTGCCTCGCTGGAAACTGCATGGCTGGAGATACAGGACTGAACGAAATCAAGTACGTCAGCCTTTCTGGGCTGACTTCTTTCACTCGATCTCATGCATGCACAGAGCATTGACGCCCAGTCGCTCGCCATTGATTTCGTTAGGCGATTGTGCCTGCTTGTAAAGTGGCAGCGGGCCGGATAACTTCTTCGGCTTACCTGACGTCGAAAGGATCACAAATCATGTCCAATGAAAATCTGTCTCGTCGTGAACTGCTGCAGGCAACTGTCGCCGCTGGTGCGGTGGCTTCTATTGCCTCACTTTCAACCACCACTCTTGCTGCTGCTAAGGAAAATAATATGAAGGGCAACATCAAACACTCAGTCGTCTTTTGGTGCTTCAACGTCGCTGGAGATAAATGGGATATCGACAAGACCTGCGAAATTGCCAAGAGTCTCGGATGCCAGTCAGTAGAAATCTGCGGCCCGGAAGAATTCCCGACGATAAACAAACACGGATTGACCTGTGCGATCGCGGCCAACGGAATGCCAGGAGCTCCGTTTATGAAGGGCTTGAACAATCCTGCTTATCAGGCTCAGGTCATCGAAGCAACCACCAGGATGATTGATGAATGTGCGGCTGCTGGCGTTCCAAACGTTATCGCCTTTACCGGTTATAAATGGAAAGATGCCGAAGACCCAACCAGCGGCGAGATTTCACTCGAAGAGGGTGCTGACAACTGCGTGGCGGCTCTGAAAAAACTGGCGGTTCACGCCGAGAAAAAGGGTGTCACAATTTGCATGGAACATTTGAACACACGCGACGATTCACATCCGATGAAAGGGCATCCTGGCTATCAGGGCGACGACATCGATTACGTGGCGAACATCGTGCGGCGAGTCGGTTCACCGCGCGTGAAAATCCTGTTTGATATCTATCACGTACAGCTCATGAACGGTGACGTCATTCGACGTATCGAGCAGTACAAGGATGTTATTGGCCATATTCATACAGCCGGAAATCCGGGACGTGGAGAACTCGACGATAATCAGGAAATCAACTATCCCCCGATCATGCGGAAGCTTGTTGAAATCGGTTACAAGGGCTTCGTCGGTCACGAATTCATTCCGACTCGCGATCCAGAAGCTGGCTTGAAGCAGGCGATTGAATTGTGTGACGTTTAGCAGAATCTACAATTCATGTTGTAAAACAAAGATGGCGAATTCGACGGCTCCTCGCGGAGAATCGAATTCGCCATTATCTTTCAGTCTGCGGTCTGAATGACTTACTTCTTTTCAAACTCAGCGTCGATCACATCATCGTCGCCTTTTGCACCGCCGGGGGCTGCACCAGCATCTGCTCCTTCGCCTTTGTCAGCTTGCATGTGCTGAGCCAGCGCTTGAGACGCCTGCATCAGTTCATCACAAGCAGTCTTGATGGCAGCAGCATCGTCACCTTCGGCCGCCTTTTTGACTTTCTCCATGGATGCCTCAACGGCAGACTTAGACGAAGCATCCAACTTGTCTGCGTGCTCCTTCAGAGTCTTTTCGGTCTGATGGATCAGGGCTGAGGCCTGATTCTTGGCAGAAGCCAATTCCTGCTTTTTCTTATCTTCTTCGGCATGTGATTCGCCATCTTTTCGCATGCGTTCGATTTCTTCCGGTGACAGACCACTGGACTGTTTGATCTGAACCGAATGCTCTTTTCCGGTGGCTTTGTCTTTGGCCGAGACGTTCAAAATTCCGTTCACGTCGATGTCGAATTTGACTTCAACCTGCGGAACCCCGCGTGGTGCCGGTGGAATGCCGTCCAGATTGAATTCGTCCAGCAGACGGTTGTCTGCGGCCATCTTGCGTTCACCCTGGAAGACTCGCACATTTACAGCGGGTTGATTGTCAGCAGCGGTTGAGAACGTTTCAGTCTTGGTCGTTGGGATCGTCGTGTTACGT
>JBDNFT010000195.1:0-5500 GCA_041689695.1 Planctomycetaceae bacterium
GGGAACGTCATGGCTTGATTCCTCAACCTGCCGCCGACAAACGCATCTGGTTGCGACGAGTATCGCTCGATCTTGTTGGATTGCCGCCGACGCTGGAGGAACAGTCAGCGTTCCTGAATGACTCATTACCCACAGCGCATGCGGATGTCGTTAAGAAGCTTCTCGACAGTCCGCAATACGGCGAACGCTGGGGGCGACATTGGATGGATATCTGGCGATACAGCGATTGGTGGGGCCTGGGTGCCGAAGTTCGTAATTCACAAAAACACATCTGGCACTGGCGTGACTGGATCGTGGAATCTATGAACAGCGACAAAGGCTACGACCAGATGCTGCGCGAAATGCTGGCCGCAGATGAATTGTATCCGGACGATCCGGATCGCTTACGAGCCTCCGGATTTCTCGCGAGGCAGTATTTCAAGTTCAATCGCACAAGCTGGATTGATGAAACGATTCAGCACACGTCGAAGGCCATGCTTGGTCTGACGTTCAACTGTGCGAAGTGTCATGATCATAAGTACGATCCGATTTCGCAGGTGAACTACTATCAACTGCGAGCCATATTTGAACCGTACCAAGTCCGCACGGACATGATCGGCAATGAGCTGGATTTCGAAAAGGATGGCATCCCCCGAGCCTTCGACTGTAATCTCGATGCCGAAAGTTTTGTTCACGTGCGTGGAGATGATCGCAACCCTGACACCACACTGGCGATGCAGCCCACGATTCCGGATTTTCTGTCGTCGGGCGAATTCGCAATCGAACCTGTCACCCTTCCTGCCGACGCATGGAATCCCGGCACACGGCAGTCAGTCGTGGATGCCTATCTGCATGCAGCGCAACTGGAAATTCAAACCGCGCAGAAAGTGGTGACGACCGCCAGAGAACAGCTCGCGAAATTACAGCAAGCGGCAAAGCTTATTCAGCCCAACCCAGACAACGGCAGCAGCGATGAACCAGTCGTGCTCGTATCAGATGATTTCACAACGGCAAAACCAGAACTCTGGGAGTTGCGTGGCGGTGATTGGCAATACGTAGACGGAAAACTACGACAGGTGAAAACCGGAACTGCCCGAGCGGCCCTGCGTTTGCTTCAGGCACCGCCGCAGGATTTTCAGGCCAGGCTGAAATACATCCCGACCGGCGGTGACGTTTGGAAATCTGTCGGAATCGCTTTTGATGTGGATGACAAACAAAATGAAATTATGGTGTATTTGAGTTCTTATGCGGGAGGCCCAAAGGCGCAGGTCTCCTTTATGAAGGACGGAAAGCAGGAGTATCCGGCAGCCGGAGCGGAATCTCGGATGATTGCGTTAAACGAACCGCATGAACTCACGATTCGTGTTCGCGGCAACCTCGTCAATGTGACCACCGATGGAACTCATTCCATCGCATACCGATTACCAGTACCGCGTCGTGAAGGGCTACTCGATCTGATCGCGTTTGATGCGCAGGCGACATTTTTGTCATTCCAACTTTCGTCGTTGCCAGAGTCAGTGACGCTTCAGGAAGCTGCGGCCGGAAAAGTTGATGGACCATTGTCGGTGGATCAGGCGTTGCTCGCGGTGACAATCGCGGAGTCTGCTCTACTAAAAGCCGAAGCACAACCTGCCTCGATTCACGCACGCACGCAGGCCGATCGTGGTACCGGAGGGCTAACGCCACTCCGCTCGCCAGTTTCGCATCTGATTGCTGAAGCTGTGCGAGCGGAACGCGTCGTCTCTGCTGCGGCTGCGACAGAAGCCGCAGCAACAGCAGAACTCGAAGTTCTGCAAGCGACTGCCGAAAAGAAACCAGCGGCCGAAAAGAAACTTGCTGAAGCCCGGACGACTGCTGAAACTGCCAAAGCTGCAATCAACCTGCCTGGTGAATCCTACACGTCACTGACCGGTTCACTGAAGACGCTGGAATCCAATCAGGAAACTGAAGAGTCACGACGGAAACCGTTTCCCAAAACCAGTACCGGACGCCGCACGGCTCTCGCACAATGGATCACGCATCGCGACAATCCGCTTGCGGCCAGAGTCGCCGTGAATCATATCTGGGCCCGGCATTTCGGAACTCCTTTGGTTCCGACGGTATTTGACTTCGGCCGCAAAGGGACACCGCCTACGCATCCAGAACTGCTCGACTGGCTGGCGGTTGAGTTTATGGAATCCGGTTGGAACATGAAGCATATTCATCAACTGATCACTACGTCACAGACATATCGGATGGCATCCACTCGCGCTGGCGCGGCGGAAGAGAATCTAAAAACTGACAGCGAGAATCGCTTCTATTGGCGCATGAATCCGATTCGTATGGAAGCTCAACTTGTCCGCGACAACCTGCTGCATCTGGCTGGCGAGCTTGATCTGACATTGGGCGGACCGTCGATTCCAGTCAGCGACGAAAAATCCCGAAGGCGAAGTTTGTACTTTGTTCATTCTCATAACGAGCATCAAAAGTTTCTTTCGATGTTTGACGACGCCAGCGTGCTGGAATGTTATCGCCGCGCCGACAGCATCGTACCACAGCAGGCTTTGGCCCTTGAAAACAGCCAGTTTGCCAGCGAATTGGCATCGAAAATCGCGTCTCACATTTCAGTTTTAGCGACGATCGATTCGGATGAAGCATTCGTCCGAACGGCGTTTCAAACGGTGCTTTCCGTCGATGCAAATGCTAAGGAAGTGGAAGTCTCCATCGCAGCGATGCGGGAATTTTGCAGCCTTGCCGCCGAACCGGATGCAGCAGACACTGCGTCCAGATCACGCGTGATGCTGATCCATACGCTCATTAACCACAATGACTTTGTCACCATTCGATAGTCGGAGTTTCCGAGTGAAGAATTCTGCACTGCAGATCATAAGTCTCGCATTTTTGCTGGCATCATCTTCGCCTGCCGCGACTGCGGAAGACTGGCCATGGTTCCTTGGGGCTCGGCATACAGGTGTTTCCGGCGAAGTTGACTTGAAGCTCGACTGGACCGAAAAACAGCCCGCAATACTCTGGAAAGGTCCGGTCGGGACTGGTTACAGCGCGCCGTCGGTGCTGGGTGACCGCCTTGTGATTCACCATCGTACAGGCGATCAGGAAATCGTGTCGTGCCGCAATGTGAAAGATGGTCAGGAAGTCTGGGTGTATTCTTATCCGACAACTTATGTTGATCCCTATGGCTATAACAATGGTCCACGCTGTTCGCCTGTTCTGACTCAGGAACGCTGCATTACGCTCGGCGCGGAAGGTATGTTGGTTTGCACGTCGATGACTGACGGCAAGCTACTGTGGCAGCATGACTTTCGCAAAGAATTTTCTCTGCCTGATGCATTTTTCGGAGTTGGTTGTTCGCCGATTCTGGATGGAGATCAGCTCATTGTGCTTGTCGGCGGGCAGCCGAATTCCGGTGTGGTGGCCTTCAACGTCAGTGACGGGAAGATCCTGTGGCAGGCCGTTGGCCAGAAAACATGGGATGGAGCGAAAACAGATCAAGCGGGCAAGAAGCATGAATGGGCCGACGATGAAATGGTGGTGAGTTATTCGTCACCGATCATCGCAGAGATTCACGGTCAAAAGCATCTTTTGTGTTTTATGCGGCATGGACTTGTGTCGCTGAACCCAGTCAACGGCGTGGAAAATTTTCACTTTTGGTTTCGGCCAAAGGTGCATGAATCCGTCAATGCGGCTCGACCGGTGGTCATTGGAAATCGAGTGCTGGTCTCTGCCGCCTATATGCTTGGTTCAGCGTTGCTGGAAATTGAGCCCGATGGCAAGCAATACAAGGAAGTCTGGCGCGACCGAACCAGCATGCTGGCACATTGGTCAACACCGATTTATGTTGATGGCTGTGTTTACGGCTTCAGCGGCCGCCATGAAAATGAAGGTGAACTTCGCTGCATTAACGCTGCGGATGGAAAACTTTTGTGGCAGACACCAGGATACGACGCCGATCTGAAAAACCTCAGCCGCGACCGAACGACTGGGCACATCATTGATGCCACAACTGGTAAAGAGATTCCGTATCCCTTCTTTGGTCGCGGATCACTGATCCAAGTGGGGTCGCGATTCATCGTCCTTGGTGAACGTGGCACAATTTCACTGGTGGACGTCAACAAAGACAAATTCGTCGAACACGGACGATTTTCTCTCGAAGAAATCGCCTACCCCGCCTGGGCCGCTCCGGTGTTATCGAACGGAAAACTTTTTCTGCGCAGCGAAGAATGGATTGTCTGCCTGGATCTGGATGCAGATTAGTCTGCGGCGGGGCGTTACGACGAGCAGTTTGCATGATGCGGTGAAAGTACTTGACCGTGATCGTGTTCAGCCTAATAGTATTCAGCTCACTCACCCTTATGCCTGAAGAACATGCATTGATGCTTTTTTTTCCGTCATGGTCGGTTCTTCAAATTCAAATGGAACCATTAGTCACTATCTCAATTGCCAATCGCAGGACTGCCAAACGGCCGCCGCATCGCCAAGCGAGAAATCCTGACGTGGGCTTGCTGGAATGGTATTCCAGATTTAAACCCCATTCACTTCCCGCTCGCTTTTCGCTTGTCTTTGCCTGCAGCACGCTATCCGTAACACATCGCGGCACGCTGATTGCTTTGCCGTAATAAGGTTGCCGATTTTGGTAGGTCCAGCCTGCCGGGCTGGACTTTTGCCGCAAGGCGAACCCAAGGGCGTGTCCGCTCAACGGCGTCGCGTTGTCCTGTGGGCAACGTGGGGTTGGTCGCAGGTTGCAGCAAGCTGCAAAGTCCTTTCCGGCAGAAAGGACCTACAGAAGACAGTCCTTTCCGGCCGTTCAGATTTCGATTCCATATCCGAGTCAGGGTCAATTACGTTACGGAGTTCGTAATGTCAATTTCCGCATTGAAAGCAGATAGTCCTCGCTGGCACGGCAAAATGCTGAAAGCCGCAGCGGCGTGCAGCATTTTCTCAGGGCTATATTTCGCTGCCTTCCCTGAACTTGCGATGTCCTTCCTGAAAGTTGAACCGCAGGCGGGATACGCGGAACTGTGGAGATACCTTGGCATCACGTTATGCATTTACGGCGTCGGCTATTGGTGCGCTTCTTATGCTCCTGTGCGACACTCGCTGCTCGTAATGATAGGTTTGCTCGCGAAAATTCTGGGCCCGATAGGATTTCTGCTCGCCGCCAGAAATGGCAGCTTGCCCATACTCCCTGGAATTGTGTTTCTTGTGAGCGGCCTATTTTGGTCGATTCCGTTTACCGCAGTACTGCTCCACGCCAAACGATCACACCGTGCCTCGAAATTGCCGAGCCAATTACTATACTCTTCAGTGCAACGCCCGGTGGCAAAAAAACGTCACCAGCCAGGAGCGGTCGTTCGAATGACAGTTCGAGCTGCCAGCGACACTTAAGACACGGCCAGGAACAAGCCGTGAACATCGAATAGTCGAGATTCATGGCAAGACACGAAGAAGATCGCGAAGACCTCATCCGGGAAGCCGTCGCGCTGCCGGATCGTGTTGAACTGTCTGTCGTGGGTTTTGATGAACC
>JBDNFT010000196.1:0-2403 GCA_041689695.1 Planctomycetaceae bacterium
AACAGCCAATTTTGGCTCGGTCAGCTTGCCGGTTGTAGAATCAAACAGGCACGTATAAATACCCTTGCTCAGGCCGCCGTCCGGTGTGTACGTACCAACGTAAACTCTCAACTCTTCAGCCTGCACTGTCGATGATTTCAAGTTGAGCCCCAGCACTAAAATCGCAACGATCAGAAGAAATGTCGTTCGCAAAATAACCATAAGAATCGCCCCGTTGACGGACCTTTGTGAAAACCAAACCGAATACTCTATCATCCAGATCTGAACCTTCAATCCGAACCTGAGTTGTGCAGGGTAAGGTAGCCTGATGGTTTGATGCAATCGAACGCAGTCAGAATGTTCCCGAGCTTGCAAACACTGATGCAGAAGTTTAACGGTTAAACGATTTTTCCAGAATAACTTATGAATCAGTGCTTACGTTTTGAAGGCTGTCCTCACTACACTAAAAGGTGCCCCTGTGAAAAATGATCACTGGCTTTTCACAATGTGTTCTATTGCTGCCTGCTTGCTGCTTGCGTCGCCCGGGGTCGCTCAGGACGCGGCCACAGCGAAACCGATCCGAGTTGCAACATTCAACTGCAGCTTGAATCGCAACAAATCCGGCGAATTGTTGAGCGACCTGCAAAGCGGTAACAACAAACAAGCGCGCGAGGTGGCGGCGATTCTGCGAACAGTTCGGCCTGACATCGTGCTGTTGAATGAATTTGATTATGACTCTGCAGGCGCGTCGATTGACGCTTTCCGCAAAGACTATCTTGAAGCCGCCGGTGACTGGACATCGCAACCGGCTCTGAAGCTGCAGCATGCGTATTCCGGACCTGTCAACACGGGTGTGCCAAGCGGATTGGATCTGGACCATGACGGTAAGACTGACGGGTGGGGCGATGCTTTTGGATTCGGTCGCTTTCCGGGACAGTATGGCATGGTGATTTTATCACGATTTCCAATCGATGCGCCGGCCGCGCGTTCATTTCAAAAACTGTTGTGGAAGAACATGCCGTCACCTGAAGTGCCAGCCGCGATCACAACCGGTGCCGAAGCGTGGTACAGTGAATCAGATCTGGCAACGTTGCGTCTATCGTCAAAAAGCCACTGGGACGTGCCATTAAAAATTGGCAACAAAACGCTGCATATTCTTGTCAGTCATCCGACGCCGCCAGCATTTGATGGACCAGAAGATCGCAACGGTCGCCGCAATCACGACGAGATCCGGTTATGGGCCGAATACATTTCAGATCAACCAAATGCGTGGCTGACTGATGATAAAGGCGTATCGGGTGGATTAACTTCCGACGCATCATTTGTGATCCTTGGTGATCAAAATGCCGATCCCAACGACGGCAACAGCTTTAGCGGGGCGATTGACTTGTTATTGAAGCATTCTCGAATTGATTCTTCACACATCCCCACAAGCGAAGGTGGAGTCGAAGCGACGAAGACGCAAGGCAAGATCAACAACAGGCATAAGGGCGATCCGTCTCATGACACATCCGATTTTTCAGACGGCAGCGTTGGAAATCTGCGAGCTGACTATGTTCTTCCCAGTCGAGGTCTGGATGTACGTGCCTCACACATTTTCTGGCCGAAGAAGGGCGAACCCGGCGCGAATCTGGTGGAGTGTTCCGATCATCGACTCGTGTGGATTGACGTCGCGTTTTGATTGCGAACTCTGAACTTTACACGTCGCGAGCAGGAACATGGCTTTTCATTCTCGTTCCAGGGCTCCAGCCCTCGAAAACATGCCCTGGAGGCTCCTGCCACCTGTGTTTCTTCTGGAGACAAGAGCCTTATTTCCTTAATCCTAATCGTACTCTTAATCCTAATCGACTGTACGAGTATGATTAAGATTAAGATCGCGAATGGCAAGTCCCCAAGTGCCTCCGGGGCAGTGTGTTCCGAGGCTGGAGCTTCGGAACAAGGACACGTTAAATATCCCATGACAAACAATGATCAAGCACAGGAACTTTGCACCGCTTATCACGAAGCCGGACATGCCGTCATGGCACTGGTGTTTGATCGGCCTGTGCAAAAGGTGAGCATCCTTCCAGACCAGCGCCGATTGGGACACTGTGAACTTCGCAAAGGCGTCTCACGAGCATCGCAGGATCGCCTGGAAGCCGATATTTTAATTCTGCTGGCAGGCGTTGTCGCGGAAGCGATTCATTGCGGCACCTACAACTGGAATGGCGCCGCGATGGATTTGCAGTCTGTAAAACGACTGGCCGTAATGCGCAGCGGACAGGGACAAGCGGATAAACTCACCAGACGCCTGCTGGCGAAAACTGAACACGTACTGCAACAATCTCAGCACTGGACGGCAATCGATCTGACCGCAGCAGAATTGCTCGAAAAGAAGTCAATCAGTGGTCGCACAGCCCGTCATCACTTCGAAAACACAGTCAA
>JBDNFT010000197.1:0-3150 GCA_041689695.1 Planctomycetaceae bacterium
CTGGAAGAAGCTGTTGACAGCGCAACGGGATGTCGGTATCAGCCCGTTTGCTCTATGGTGGCAGTTCCGCACAACAGGCTCGCTGGATGTTGATGTTGATGTCAAAGCATCACCACTGACGGCAAAGCTTGTCTCAGCGCCCGTGCCAACAACCCTTGCCCAACTCGCGCTTCGATTTCAGGAGCTTGCAGAATCAGACGACTCGCCAGATGTGATGCCGCTGAAAACTCTGCTCGGCGGCGGTGACAGTCCATTTGCGCTGGGTGAAAATGCAGAAGCATTTTTTTATGATGCCACAATCGCGCAACTAACAGCATTGCGAGAAAACAAGACGACGATTGAAGCGGCAATGCCTGTGGTCTCAGAGGCCATGTCTGTCTCTGACGGCACACCGCAAAACCTGAAAATCCATCTTCGTGGAAGCCATACGACACTTGGTGTCGAGGTACCGCGACGCATGCCTCATATTTTTTCAAAGGGCGATGAGCCGACAATTACGACCGCAGCCAGTGGTCGGCTGGAACTGGCTGAATGGCTCACGCACTCACAGAATCCGTTGACAGCTCGCGTCCTGGTCAATCGCGTCTGGCAGGCACATTTCGGCGAAGGCATGGTTCGATCGCCTGACAACTTTGGGCGGCTTGGCGAGAAACCGTCGCATCCGGAGTTGCTTGACTGGCTGGCGGTTGAGTTTGTCGAAAATGGCTGGTCAATGAAATCGCTGCACCGACTCATTTTGAACTCTGCAGTTTGGCAGCAAACCACTGACTTGAATGAAGCGGGCGCTTCGATTGATCCTGAAAACCGACTTCTTTGGCGAATGAATCGACGACGACTGGAGGCCGAAGCCATCCGCGATTCTCTGCTGGCGATTGGCGGTGAATTAGACACCACAATGGGCGGCACATTGCTGCCCACTGAAAACCGCAAATACGTGACAAGCACCGCAAATATCAATGTCGATGTCTATGAAGCTCCGCGCAGAACAATTTATCTTCCGATCGTTCGAAGTGCGTTGAATGATTATCTGACGGCATTCGATTTTGGCGATCCCAGCTCAATGAGCGGTCAACGTGATCGTACAACCGTGGCTCCACAGTCCCTGTTCTTAATGAACAGCAAGTTGGTGGCAAAGCAGTCAGAGAATCTTGCCCTGTCACTACTGGATCTATCATCTGACGATGCGAGTCGAGTGTTCGAAGCGTTTGCACGTTTCTATTCACGTCCACCGACAGAGTTTGAAATTGAATCGTCGCTGAATTTCATTCACGCGTATGAACAGAGTCTGCGTTCAAACGGGATGGCTGCCGATCAACTTCGCCTTCGATCATGGCAAGCCTTCTGCCGAGCTTTGATGGCGACAAATGAATTCCTGTACGTCAACTGAATGCAAGTTGGACAGTGCCACTTCGTGGGAGCCGAACGCGCTAGCGTCGGGCCGTTCGCAGTGACAACACTGTTCGTGCAAAAGCCCGAGGCTCGCGATTGCGGCTCACACAATGACCCATATGTTTATTGGAATTTCTATGATTGAACACGCAGATCCTTGCTGGTAGCTAATGAGAATATATCCCGGTTGGACGATTAATTTGACTTACTGCGATTTCAGTCGTGTGGTCTGCTGAATGGCAATAGATTCCCTTGTCGAAGGAAGTTGCGGTCCGTTCATACTTGCTTTGACACGAGACTCTGGCAACGTAGAATTTACGTCCATCGCGAAATTCGCATCGTTAGCGCCGTTATCTTCAGGAAAGTTCGATCGATGAAAGCTATTGCCGTACGCCCGGGAACTCCAAACAGTGTGCATCTTGCAGACCTGCCCAAGCCGGCAGTTCAGGATGTTGCTGATGGTCGAGGCGTATTGATTCGTGTACTGAAAGTGGGCGTCGATGCCACCGATCGTGAAATCAACGACGCGCTCTATGGAAACGCACCGGAAGGATACAATTTCCTTGTGATCGGTCACGAATGTTTTGGTATCGTGGAAGAAGTCGGTGCGAATGTTCGCCGCGTCAAAGTCGGAGACTATGTGACTTGTACGGTTCGGCGTCCAGGACGTTCCATCTATGACCAGATTGGCCGTTCGGATATTACAAGCGAAGAACAATACTACGAACGCGGAATCAATCTGCGTCACGGCTACCTGACAGAATACTTCGTGGATGACGAAGAGTTCGTGGTCAGAATTCCGGTAGGGCTAAAGCATTTGCATGTGCTGGCGGAACCAATGAGCTGCGCGGCGAAGGCCGTCGAACAGGCATTCCTGGCTCAAAAACGCCTGCAGGTTTGGGAACCAAAGCGAGCCTGGGTGACGGGTTCCGGTCAGATTGGGTTGCTGTCCACTTTGATTCTGCGACTGCGTGGAATTGAAGTCTTCACGGTAGCTCGCGGCCGCAAGCCAAACCTGAAAGCGGAAATCTCTGAAGGTTTTGGATCAACGTACATCAGCACGCAGGATCTTTCACTTGCAGACCTGGCCGCCAAGCATGGCAAACCGGACTTGATTATCGAAGCGACAGGAAGCAGTGCCATCGCGTTTGAAGCGATGCAGTTTCTTGGGCACAACGGCTGCATGGTCTGGACGAGCATCACAGGTGGCTCAAAGAAGGTCGAAGTTCCCGGCGACCATATCAATTTGAACTGGGTGCTTGGAAACAAGCTGCTGGTCGGTTCCGTAAACGCCAACTATCGACATTTCGAATCAGGAATTGCTGATCTGGCACTAGGCGAAGTCACGTGGCCAGGAGTCATTGAGAAAATTCTTACGACGCCGGTTCACGGTCTGGATAACTACAAAGAAATGATGCGTTTACTCGTCGAAGACAAGGATGCTCTGAAGGTGTTCGTGAACATTGCGGAAGGCTAAATTGCGGTTCGCTTGTTGAACTGTGCGCGGTCAGAAATTCTATTCTGCCGCGCGGCTAAGACCACCGTAGACGAGAATTCTACGTGGCTGCAACTTGAGTAAACATTCAGGAAGACCGGCCGTTTTTGCACCGAACTTGCGTCATCTCTGCTGAAGATCGGCAAAAACTGCCGAAGCCTGCTTGCTGCGGCGCTTGCGACTCTGATCTGTGCCGAATCGGCGTTGCATAAAAACGGCTGCAGCGAGTATTCTGCGGGCGTCGCCTTTCTCAAATCTCCTTTCTC
>JBDNFT010000198.1:0-2430 GCA_041689695.1 Planctomycetaceae bacterium
ACATCTCGCTGAGCAACAAAAACGGGGTGACTATTTGATCGACTATTTGGTAAGTCTGGGAATACTTCGCGTCACTGCGGACAATCGTATTCATGTTCCAGACATCTACCTGTTTGGATTTGGCATGAAGCGAAAAGGCGGAATTCGCCGTCCTCGTATTACCTGAAATGTCTCAGCAAACACTCGGAAACCTGTAGAAAAATCAAACGCATTCCCAGTGCTCGGCTATCCAAAGTCCGTCTACTTCTGCCACGAAATCGGCCTGAACTACGTCAGATGTTCTCCACGCCGAATCCCAATCGCTCGCTTGGCAGCAGCTCAGGCTGCTGTTGAAGGCGCAAAGAAGAAGTAGGTTTTCAATGTCGGATGGACATTCCTGTTCGTCCTGATTTGATCAATCAAGAAGTCCGGCATCGTAAGGTGTCGGTTTTTTTTCCAACCACCCAATAAATGCGTCAACAATAACGTGCGTCATTATTAACGCACGTTGTTTTATTAGTATTCTTTCAAGCATCGCGAATTAGGTCCTGAAACAGAGGGAGTTTTCAATGGCCAAGGCAAATCCTGGTGGATCTCTGGATCCAAAGTTCATCTTCGGCCGCGATCGGTTGATCGATCAAATCTGGGATGTCTTGAGTCGGCAGTGTGTGCTGTTGAACGCAGAACGTCGTATTGGAAAAACCGGCATTGATCGCAAGATGGCGGCCAATCCGCCGGAAGGCTGGCTCGCCGTTTTTCAGGTCCTGGAAAAGATCCACACGCCGCGCGAGTTTGCCGAAGCTGTTTTTCAGCAGGTGCAACAGTATCCGGTCTGGATCGAACAGGTCAAAAGCAAAGCCAGAAAAGCGGCCGAAGATCACAAGACCGGCGACTACGGTCTGAAGTCCAGAAGCTGGAAGGAGTTGCTTGAAGACTTGATATCCTGCGGCTTATCGAACGTGACCACTATCTGCAGCGAAACGACGCTGGCCTGTACCAGTTTCGTTTCGAGCTGATCAAACGTTGGTGGAAACTGGATCGGGGGTTGTAATGTCGAACGAAAACTTCATCTGGCGATTCTCTCCAAGTCGCACTGCTCCGGAACTGCTGGAAGCGATTTTTGTTCAGCGAGAATCGCTGCTTCAGGATCTGCTCGAGCGTGTTGCCGAAAGTGCGACGACCGGCAGCAAGCATCACGTATTGCTCATCGGCCCGCGAGGCTTTGGAAAAACGCACTTGATCACGCTGCTCAACCATCGGCTGTCGAATGACTCTTCGCTCACGGACCGAATACGAGTCGCATGGCTGCTGGAAGATGAAACCATCACCTCCTTCGTGCAGTTGCTGAAACGCATCTACGAAATACTGGCTCAGCAACATCCCGGCGATTTTCCGCTGAAGTGGCTACAAGAGCTGTTGGATGAGTCACGCAGGCAGATTCAGCGGCAGTTACAGGATCGACTGATTGAGGCGTTTCGCGACAGGACTTTGCTGCTCTGCATTGAGAACCTTGATGTTCTGTTCAACGGTCTCGGTGCGGACGGTCAGCACGAATGGCGAGCGTTCCTGTGGGAACATCCCTTCACGACCATCATGGCATCGACGCAGCGACTGTTTGAAGACGTGAAGTCTCGCGAAAAACCATTCTTCGGATTCTTCAGCCCGATTCATCTGGATCCACTCAGCGTCGACGACGCGGTCGAACTGCTCCGAAGAGTCGCTCTCAATCGCAGTGCCAGTGAACTCGTTTCGTTTCTGGATTCTGCCGACGGTCGATCACGCGTTCGAGCGTTGCATCACCTCGCAGGTGGCAATCATCGAATCTACGTGGCTCTGTCCAGCTTCATCACTCGGGAATCGCTCGACGATTTTATCGGCCCGTTCCAAAGATTGGCCGACGAGCTGACTCCGCATTATCAGGAACGCCTGCGTTGGCTGTCGCCGCAGCAACGGCAGATTGTTGAATATCTGTGTTCGCAGGACCGTCCGTGCATGCCCAAGCAGATTGCTCGACATCTGATGGCGGCCGAGAACTCGGTGAGTAGTCAGCTCAAAAAGCTGCTGGAAACCGGCTATCTACTGCGATCCGAACGAGGACGCGAATCTTTGTACGAACTTGCCGAACCACTGATGCGACTGGCCAGCGAAGTTAAAGAACAGAAACCCCGCCGCCCCCTTCAGGTGCTTCTCAAGTTTCTGCGAGTCTGGTATTGCCCTGAAGACCGGACTCGTTTCACGCTGCAAACAGGAGCAGATACAGACCACGGCGCTGCCTTAAAAACTGACATTGATGGTCGTGACTTCGTCACTGCCGATGTTAAAACGATTCGAGAGTTCGGCCTTCGATACGCGCATCCGGCTGACATTGAAATGATTGGTGCCAGCCTTTTACGCAGGCTGGCAAGGTTTGACATGGAGAAAGTCACGCCAACATCGCTGTACAAATGGCGT
>JBDNFT010000199.1:0-4616 GCA_041689695.1 Planctomycetaceae bacterium
AGAACATGCTGGAACGCTACGAAAAGACGTTAGGCATCAAGCCGCCCACGTCGCCGGGTTTCGACACAATGGCGTGCATGGATGCGGCTTATGCAGGTTCCATGGATTTCGCTTTGTGTCTTGGCGGCAATCTCTATGGAACCAATCCAAACTCGAAACGTGCGTTCGAAGCGATGCAGAAGCTTAAGACTGTTGTCTACTTTTCGACGACGCTCAATACAGGTCACGCCTGGGGTACCGGCGAAGAAACGTTCATTCTGCCCGTGGTGCCTCGCGACGAAGAACCACAAATGACAACTCAGGAATCCATGTTCAGCTTCGTGCGACTCAGCGACGGCGGACCAACGCGACACAACAACGCGCGCAGTGAAGTCTCGATCCTGGCTGAGATTGGTCGCCGCATTTTTCAGGACGACAGCCGTCTCGATTGGTCAAAGATGGAAAGCCACGCCGCCGTGCGTGAGCTCATCGCGGACTTGATCCCTGGCTACGAAGAAATGAAAACAATCGACGCCACAAAAAAAGAATTCCACGTCCCCGGCCGTGCGGTGCAGAATTACAAATTCCCGACCGCGTCCGGCAAGGCAAAGTTTCATGCCACGGAGTTGCCTGCTTCAATCTTGTCGCCCGGTCAATTGCGCTTGATGACGATGCGATCCGAAGGCCAGTTCAACAGCGTCGTATACGACGAAGAGGACCTCTATCGCGGCCAGGAACGCCGTGATGTGATTCTGATGAATATTGAAGACATTCATCGACTAGGATTAAAGCCTGAGCAGCGAGTCTACATCAAAAGTTCAGCTGGCGAAATGCGTTACATCCTTGCGCGACCGTTCGACATTCGAGCTGGGAATGTGGCGATGTATTATCCGGAATCAAACGTACTGATTCCAAGCACCGTGGATCCGCTGTCTAAGACGCCAGCTTTCAAATCGATCGCCGTCACGATTAAGGCCGAACCGGATATGTAGGAAATCCAGCATGTTCGGCAGTTGACTCAAAACTCATCTGCTGAAGATCGTTCCGGCTGCGGCATGTATTTGCTGAATCGCCAGAAGTTTCCGACCTGCATACCCGAAACAGTTCGGTGAAACGAATGCGCCGTTCATCGATATCGAATCGGATCGACAGCACCGGCTTCTGCAAATCCCTTGAGTCGCAATTGGCATGAATCACATTCGCCGCAGGAGACTCCACTCGCATCAGGATCGTAGCAACTGTGAGTCAGCCCATAATCAACACCCAGGCTGAAGCCCTGACGAATAATTTCAGCCTTGGTCAATGAAATCAGTGGAGTGTGAACGGTCAGGTGCTGGCCCTCCACACCGACTTTCGTTGCCAGGTTTGCCATGTTCTGAAAGGCGGCAATGAACTCCGGGCGGCAGTCTGGATATCCGCTGTAGTCGACTGAATTCACACCGATAAACAGATCATTGGCACCGATCGACTCCGCCAGACCCAAAGCGATCGACAGAAAGATTGTGTTGCGAGCCGGAACATAAGTCACAGGGATGCCTTGCGACATTTCGGATTCATTTCGATTGTGCGGCACCGGAATGTCGTTGGTCAGAGCCGAGCCGCGAAAAATATTCGTATCGATTCGGCAAACGACGTGGTCCAGAACGCCCATGGATTCGCAGACTTTGTTGGCGGCCTCAAGTTCAAAATGGTGCCGTTGGCCGTAGTTGAACGAGATTGCATGTATCGCGAAGCCTTGCGCACGGGCGATCGCCAGGGTGGTCGCAGAATCCAGACCGCCACTGACTAGAACGACTGCTTTTGAGTGACTCGACATCTCTTGATACCTTGTAAGCGTTGTAGCACGGGACTCCAGTCCCGTCCTGACCTGAATCGCCCGAACGGGCCTGAAGTCCCGTCTTGCCTTGCCGCAGAAAGATCGCACAGATTTGGCTGAATCTCAATTCCATGGCCTCCGGAAATCGCAGTTCCCCGCCAATACGCATTTCTTCCTGCAGTTTTTTGCCATTCCAGGACGTGATTCGCTGGAAAAACTGGAGAATGCGTGGTTGAGAAGACGTTTGGAAGTCGATACACTTCGCAACTCGAATTCCCGGTTAAGAATGGCTTGGCCGGAATAATCTGTGATTCGCGGGGCATGGAATTGTCTGCGAATCCGGCAGTTTAAGTAAGCAGTGTGTGATTGGAGTGTTGACGTGTCCATTGATAAGACCCTGAAAACTCGACTTGGCCTTTCCGGTTCTCGCAACGTCCTTAGCCGTGATGAGCGGATTGCACGCTTGATCGAAGAAGACCGATTCACCGCCGGTCGAAGCCCATTTGGACTTCCAAAGGTGCGTGTTCAGAAAGCCGTCGGCGGCAAGAAAAAGAAGAAGACTGCAGAAGAAACTGCTGCCGCAGCGCCAGCAGCCAAAGGCAAGAAGTAGTTCCATAATATGAAACGGCTTCGACTTGGTGCGGCGACGTTGAACCAGACGCCGCTCGATTGGGAAGGCAACACAAATCGCATCCTCGAAGCGATTCAACTCGCCCGCCAAATGGATGTGCATATCCTGTGTCTGCCAGAAATGTGCATCCCGGGTTATGGCTGCGAAGACATGTTCCTGGCACCGCATGTCTGGCGAACATCATGGGACATGCTGCAGAAGATCGTGCCAGAAACCGAAGGCATGATTGTGTCTGTCGGATTGCCGCTGTTCGTCACCAACGGCGTTTACAATACCGGCTGCGTCCTGGCGCATGGCAGCATCGCAGGATTCGTCGCCAAGCAGCACCTGGCGGGAGATGGGTTGCATTATGAACCACGCTGGTTTCGAGCATGGCCAGCGGAGACTGTCAGCGAATTTCACGCCGACGGACACTCATGGCCCATCGGTGATCTGATCTTCGATTGTGATGGAGTCCGCATTGGATTTGAAATCTGCGAAGATGCTTGGGTTGCCGGCCGACCCGGAAACCGCATGGCTGAATGCGGCGTGGATATTATCCTCAACCCAAGCGCTAGTCATTTTGCGTTCGGAAAACATGAAGTGCGAAAACGTTTCGTGCTGGAAGGCTCTCGTGCATTTGGTGTTAGCTATGTCTATGCCAATCTGATCGGAAACGAAGCCGGTCGAGCGGTCTATGACGGCGGTGCGTTGATTGCCTCCGGCGGCGACATGATCGCCGCAGGGCCAAGGTTTAGATTTAATGAAATCGATGTCGTGGCAGCGGATGTTGATGTAGAACTCACACGCACGCGGCGTGCTGGCATTCATTCCATGCCATCACATGTCGCCGAGGATATTTTCGATCGAATCATTCCGATTCCCGGACGATTTGTGCACGTGGAGAGTGGGCTTGAATCTCCGCGTGAGCTGCAGACGGAATCTAAAATCGATGAGTTCACTCAGGCGATTGCACTGGCTTTGTTCGATTATCTGCGGAAAAGTCGTTCATGGGGTTTTGTTATCAGCATGAGCGGCGGCGCTGATTCGTCAGCCTGTGCTTCGCTGATCCGCAGTATGGTGGAACGCGGAATTCACGATCTGGGGCTCGCGGAATTCAAGACGCGGCTAAGCTACATTCCAAAAATTTCTGAGGCCTCTTCCGCTGACGAGTTAATGCACATTCTGTTCGCCGGGATCTATCAGGGAACGCGCAACAGTTCGGAGGTGACTCGAAATGCCGCAGAAAAAGTGACGCGCGGAGTTGGCGGCAACTACTTTGAGATCAGCGTCGATGAAATTGTCGAACGATATACTACGGCAATTGAACAAACGATTGGCCGCAAACTCACATGGCAGCAGGACGACATCGCGCTGCAGAATATCCAGGCTCGAACGCGTTCACCGTCTGTGTGGATGCTGACCAATATTCGCAACGCACTTCTGCTGGCAACGAGCAACCGCTCTGAAGCAGCCGTGGGATACGCCACGATGGACGGCGACACCTCCGGGGGCCTCAGTCCTATCGCCGGAATCGACAAAGCGTTCCTGCGCGAATGGCTGCGAGTTTTTGAAACGCAGGGTTCCGCTGGAGTGCAGCCGATTGCTTCGCTGCGATTTGTAAACGCACAGCAGCCAACCGCCGAACTGCGTCCGAGCGAATATGAGCAGACCGACGAAGGCGATTTGATGCCGTACCCACTGCTCGACCACATTGAACGCTTGGCGATTCGCGACAAACTGAGTCCCGCAGAAATCATGGAGACATTGAAGCGTGAACATTCGGAATACAACGCCGGCCAACTGACGCTGTGGGTTCGTCGTTTCTTTACGTTATGGTCAAGGAATCAATGGAAACGGGAACGCTACGCACCGTCGTTTCACGTTGACGATAAGAACCTCGATCCCAAAACCTGGTGCCGCTTCCCCATTCTGTCGGGCGGTTTTCAGTATGAATTGAATCTGCTGCAGACCTGAGGACAGGTCTGCCTACGTAGTCCGACCTGTCTCAGGTCGGATTCCTTTAGCGTGGCTACATATTCAACAGTGTTATTTCTGCCGCTCGCCATAGTGTAGGCGACAGGCAAGGAATGCCCTGCGCAGAGTGTAAGTGCGACGCAACCATTTGCGATCGACGATGCATGAAGGCTGCAGACCTGAGGACAGGTCTGCCTACGTAGTCCGACCTGTCTCAGGTCGGATTCCTTTAGC
>JBDNFT010000200.1:0-3894 GCA_041689695.1 Planctomycetaceae bacterium
ATCCATTCGTCTGAGCGGCATCCGCGAAAGCAGTTGGTTCTGCGGAGCGAGTCGTTGATGCTCGTCTGTGATACGGCTGGTCTGTCGATAGGCGCCGGAATTCATGATCAAGCGGTGCATGTGCTTCACGCTCCAGCCGCGTTCGGCGAATTCCACGGCGAGCCAATCGAGCAACTCGGGATGCGAAGGCGGCTCACCTTTCACCCCAAAGTTCTCCAGCGATGTCACCAAGCCTGTTCCGAAATGGTGATACCAGATACGATTGACCATCACCCGCGAAGTCAACGGATGTGCCGGCTGAACCAGCCAGCGTGCGAAAGCAAGACGCCGACCGGTCCTGGGCGTGCCGTCCGGAAACGGTGGCTCGGGCACGAACGGTGTCTTGCCATCCGTTAATACGGACGGAACTCCAGGCCCGACAAGATGTCCGGGCTTATCGTATTCACCACGCCGAAGAATATAAGTCGGTGAGGGAACTCCGCGATCCCATAAAGCTCGGATCTCCAGAGACGGCTCCATGCGCTGACGAACGAGCTCGATGTCACGCTCAATTTCTGCAACGACACGACGAGCTTCCCGCACGGATTCAGGTTGCTCGGAATCCGGCAGTACTTCGACCCGCTGCAGATTTTCCACGAGAATACGTTGAGGCAACGTACGGTTGTTGTCTGCGATCATCAACGCGGCCAGCGTGTTGTTTCGCTCAGCGTCTGATTGATCGGGATAATGTTGACGCAATGTTTCGATCTGCACCGCGCTGACGGCGTGTTTCAATTTCGCTGAAAGGTTTTTGAGTTCCGCAGTGAGCGGAGGATTCACGGCAGCAACTCGCTGACGATGTTCGGGCGTGGCAATTTCCAGCGATCGATTGCTGAAACTCAACCAGTCATGTTCATCCAACGCGCCCTGAAAAATGGCTTTGAAGCGATAGTAGTCTCGATGAGGAATCGCGTCGTACTTATGCGAATGACATCGAGCACACTCCATCGTTATACCCATCACTCCGGAGCCCAGCACAGTGATCGCATCGCTGATGACGCCAAGTCGTTCCGGCACGAAGTTCATCGTGCGTGAACCTGTCTGGTCGATGCCCATTCGCAGGAAGCCAGTGGCCGTCAGATTTTCTACCATTTCGTCCGTGATGACGGAGACATTTTCGCAGTCGAGCAATTCATCCCCCGCGATCTGTTCCAGCAGAAAACGGTCGTAAGGTTTGTCGTTGTTGAAGGCGTGAATAACATAGTCGCGATACTTCCACGCCACCTCACGGATCGGATCGTTCGAAACGCCGCCTTCGGAATCTGCATAGCCCGCCAGATCCAGCCAGTAACGTCCCCAGCGTTCGCCGTAGTGCGGGGAATCAAGCAGGTGATCGATTATTGCCGGATACCAATTCGGATCGGCACTGTTCCGCCATTGTTTCCAGTCAGCAAGACTCGGCGGAATCCCAATGAGATCAAAATACGCGCGGCGGATCAGAGTGTCGCGATCCGCTTCGGGTGAAAGGTCGAGGCCGTTGTCTACCAGCTTTGCCCGAACGAAATCGTCGATTGATGTTGCGTCTGCCGTTTTTACAGGTGGTCGAAATGCCCAGTGCTGTCGGTCGTCGTCAGTCACCAATGGATCAGGATGTATCGTGGACACATCGGGCTGAATATCGGACTCAACCGCACCGGCCGTGATCCAGTCTCGCAGAATTTTTACTTCAGACTGTGGTGGGCGTTTTACAAAAAACTTGAGCAACAGTTCGCGAGGTGGACAGGCTTCACTTTCGATCCGTTGAATCATCAGGCTGGCCTCTGGATCGCCGGGGACAAGAGCCGGACCATTCATTCCGCCGAGTCGCATGGATGCTGGCGTTCGCAGATCAACACCACCTTGTTTCAGTCGAGCACCGTGACAGGTTGTGCATCGCAATAGCACGATGGGCAATACGTCGTGCTGCGTGATGATTTTCTCTGCGGGCTGTTCTGATGGTGATCCGGCAGCGATCCAGCGACGAATCAACTCGCGTTCGTCAGTCGTCAGCGAAGGCTGTCCTGCCGGTGGCATGTCGCCGCCACCAATCATCGTCCACAGCAGACTGTCTTCAACTTTCGCCGCCACCGCAGCTTCACCGGATTCGCCACCGTGGCGAATTCCAGCGACGGACGAAAGGTTCAGCCCGCCTTTCTGGACGTTGTCGCTGTGACACTTTCCACATTTGAGCGTCAGAACGGGCCGAATGTCTGCTTCAAAGCTGAGCGGTTTTTCATCCGCCTGTGCCTGCGGAAACGCGGAGACGCAGCAGAGTAAAATGGCAAGGATTGGGAGACGATTGATTGTCATGTGTTCGCTTCAGCATGATGAACATGTTGACTTCCGGCCAATCATGACAAGTCTACCACATCTTCACGCACGACTCCACGCATGTCCATTTCGAATTCGATATCGACAATCGGTGGTCGCGAATGGAACCAGTGAACTCCCAGACGCGCAATCGCCGGTATTCTTGATTCCAGAACACCTTCCAGCAGTGGGAGCAGCGAATGTGCCGTGTAGACATCAATTGTGGTTAGCAATTCGCTGCTGCCACCGAGTCCTTTGAGTCGTGAATTCATGATCTCAGCCACGCATTCTGCTTTGTCGATCAATGCCTCCGGGCTGGTTTCGCCGACTCGCACGATTCGGCGTTCGGCAAGTGTACCATCTGGCAATTCTCCGCCGCCAGCGACGACAAACGTCGGTCGAGAAACTTCAGAAGGGCGGGAGTACGATATTGCGTACAGCAGTGGTTCGCTCGGTGGATTAATCACCGGCGAAACATTGGTGCGCGCGACAGGGTTGAGACCATCAACCATCATGTTCCATTCATCCAACAGCCGTTTGTAATCCTTATTGAACTCGATAAATCCGTCCATTGCGTACGGCTGCGGGCATCTCAATTCGACAGCACAAAGGTTACGACATGTTAATCCGCTGGCTTCCAAATATTGTCTGGCGGCAATCAGGCCAGCATTCCACGGCAGGGGCTTCTGTAGCGTCACGTGGACGATCTGAAAGCCTGGCAACGCGACGACACCACAAGAATACGGCGCGATACCCGGAAGGAATTGGTAGCCTCCTTGTGGGTTCGATTGCAGTGGACTTTTCAAGTTCATTCCTTTCGGCGGCGTTGCATGGACCAGGCAGATCTCCTTGAGATGTTGTATCAATTCCCTGAGGAAAGCAAGCAGTCACACCGCGATCCGCTCGATCCATGGAGAGCGTCGAAGTTGCCGAGTGAAAATTCTGCGTGAGCATCGGCAGTCTCCTTTGTTCGGCGCAATCCCAGACTGTTAATGACAGCACGATTTCTCAGCGACCTTTTTGGGCGACGGAGGCACATCGTTGCCGGGGTTCCAGCGGAAGAACCCATTCGGCTTCAGGAGAAATCCGATATAAGCGGTTGGCATCACCGGATAGTCTTCGGGACGAGGAATGTGTGTATGGCCGAAGGTGTACCAAAAGACGACGTCGGTTTTCTCAATCGACCGATCCAGTTCCGTCCACGACGTTAGTCCATCCCCGCCGCAACTCTGATTTGGGTAATCGCCGGCCGCAAAGTTTTCATCGTCGCGATAAGGAGTGACCCAGACATGATAGTCGACAAACCCGGCTCGCTTCCGCCACCAGGCATTCTTTGACGCCATCGGAAAGCAATTGTCTCCCGGCATGAACTTGTAACCCACAGGTTCACCAACAGCGTTCTTTCGATCCGGATTAATTATTTTCCAGGTCCTTGCAGTTTGCAGATTCAAATGAGCACGAGCCTGCTTCTCTGTCTGCATCGGAACAGCCTGCGCGACGAATGCATTTTCGAAAGGATTGTTCTCATCGATCGGATCGGGCACAACATCGATCTGCTGAACCGTG
>JBDNFT010000201.1:0-2122 GCA_041689695.1 Planctomycetaceae bacterium
AACCACCGCTCATCTTCGCAATTTCTATATGCCAAAGCAATTTCAGATCATTGAGATCGGTTCAATAGTTACAAACCAAAAGGAAAGAGTACAAATGACATCAGAAACAAAAAGTACCAAACACTCCGCGAAGCCAGTTTGGTTCATCACAGGTTGCTCCACCGGATTCGGGCGGCAGATCGCGAAGCATGTTCTTGACTTGGGATATCGAGTAGTCATTACTGCTCGTGATCCCGATGATGTTCATGACCTTGCCGAACTTGGAGACGCTTTGGTTCTCAAGCTGGATGTGACTGACCGGTCACAAGCTGAAGCCGCAGTCAAAGCCGCTGAAGAGCACTATGGCGGTATCGATGTGTTAGTCAACAATGCGGGCATTGGCTACTTCGCCGCTGTGGAAGAAAGCGACGAGTCGGAAGTCAGAAAGATGTTCGATGTCAATGTCTTTGGATTGTGTCGAATGATTCATATCGTACTGCCCGGAATGCGAAAACGTCGCACAGGTTTCATCGTCAATCTCTCTTCGATCGGCGGATTACGATCATTCCCGGCATTGGGCTATTACAATGCGACGAAGTATGCCGTCGAGGGTGTGTCGGAAGCACTTTGGCAAGAAGTGGAGCCATTGGGAATCAAGGTTATGCTTGTCGAGCCGAGCGGTTTTAGAACGGATTGGGCTGGACGCTCAGCCAATGAAACGAAGCATCCGATCGCGGACTATGCGAACACGGCAGACAAGAACATTCGTCATCTGCGAGCAATCTCAGGCCATCAATCGGGCGATCCAGTCCGTGCCGCCGAAGCAATTGTGCAGGCCGTCGAATCGGCCAATCCACCGCACCGCCTGTTGCTCGGAAACGATGCCTACGACGGTGCGATCGCAAAGATCGACGAACTTCGTGAGGAGTTCATCCAATGGGAAGCAGTTTCACGCGCCGCTGATTTTCCGATAGAATCGCCCGCCGTGTTGGCATGATTCAGTATCGCGCAGTTGAGGTCATGTGCCGCACAAGCCATCAAGGGTTTTCACATGAATCAGCACAGGTGCGAAGTAATACGTGAGTCATGCATTTCGAATATGCACTGGGGTCGATGTGGTAAGAAGTCGTCGATGCCATCGCGGTCCTTGAAACCCTGCGGTTTGCTTTCTTACCGAAGGCGACTCATGCTCAGTAGACTCCATTTGAAGATCCTCTTGATTCGAACTGTTGTCTGGCTACTACTGCCCATCGTCATTACAGGCTCTGCATCCGCCGAACCAATACCACAGGAGGCAGACGAGAAAATCAATGAGAAGCAGTTGCGGACTCCGCACATTAAGGAAGAGCTGTCATTAGCAACGACAAAAGTGGACATAAAACCCGTTGCTCGCGACGAAGAAATTCGGCAACGTCTTCAAAGTGTCCTCAAGGCAACAGAATGGTTCACGGATTCAGACGTTCGCGTCGAACAAGGCGTGGTGTTTCTGAGCGGTGAAACGGAAACCGATGAATTGAAGAAGTGGGCAAGCGATCTGGCTGGCAAGACGCAGGATGTCGTTGCCGTCGCCAATCGTATGAAAGTGAGGAGTCCTTCGATTTGGGATTTTAGTTCAACCTGGATCGGCACCGTGAAGCTTTGGCGTGAGTTCTTGCGATCTCTTCCGTTTTTTGCGTTTGGGCTACTCATCCTGGCGATGTCTATTGGGACAGGCATTCTGGCAATTCGAGGAACGAAATGGTTTCTGAAGAAGAGAGTCCGCGCCAACCTGCTTCGGAGTGTGTTGGCGAATGGCATGGGGGCCATTGTCTTTTTATCCGGAGTCTATATCGTCTTACGAGTCTCCGGGTTGACTCAATTGGCATTGACTGTCGTTGGCGGAACTGGTCTGGTCGGTTTGGCTGTGGGGATCGCATTCCGTGACATCACGGAGAATTTTCTCGCCAGCATTTTCCTCAGTATGCAACGCCCATTCGATACCGGAGATTTGATCGAAGTTGCGGACGTGACCGGCTACGTCCAGCAATTGAATGTTCGAACGACGATCCTGATGACACTGGAAGGGAATCTTGTTCAGATCCCCAATTCCAAAGTCTATAAAAGCAACATACGCAACTTCACGACGAATCCGAGCCGACGTGAA
>JBDNFT010000202.1:0-3638 GCA_041689695.1 Planctomycetaceae bacterium
TACAACTTTCATCATGGGCATGGGCACATTGATGACTGGGTCGAATCATTTGCGATGATGAAGCCGTATCTTCATTGCCTGAACCTGAACGGCATGAACGCGAAGGAACAGCCGAAAATTCTGGGCATCGGCAAGGGAACGTATGAACTCGACATGATCCGCGTCGTCGTCGAAAGTGGTTACAACGGACCGATCGGAATTCTGGACCACCGCGAACAGCTCGACGCACGCGACTCGCTGCTTGAAAATCGCGATGGCCTGGAATGGATTCGTAAGGAAATCGAAAAGCCCGGCAGTGGAGGCCCGAAGCCTGTTGCGGCGGCAGTTTCGGCAAGCATGCCGCCAGCCAACGGAACGGGTCGCGTCTATGATGGAAGCGAAGCGTACCGTCGGCCGCCGATCACAGTCGAGGTGCGAGCCACGATTCGTCGCAACGATCAGTACAACATTTTGGTCGCCAGCGATACCAAAGCATCCGCCGATCACTGGGAAATATTCTCGATGAACGGCAGCGGCACGCTCACGGCATACCTTCCCGGCATAAAGCCGGATCACATTCAAACAGAGTCCATGATTTGCGATGGCAAACCGCACAACATCTCGATGATATACGAACTGGCACGCGTGCGGTTGTATGTCGATGGGACGCAAGTCGCCGACCAGCCGATCGCTAATCTCGACAACGGTGCAAGTGTTCCTGACGCGTTGGCGATCGGACAACTTGTTGAAGGCGTTTTTGGATTTGAGGGAACGATCGACTGGGTCCGGATTTCCAGGGGAGTTCGTGAGATTCCAGCTCAACCCGTCGCCGCAGTGTCGCGCGATGCGGCCACGATTGGCTTCTGGACGCTGACAACCGCTGACAAGGACACGGGATCACAATCTCGCGTGATGCCCGAAATTCCTTACGATACCAACATGGTTGCGGAGCTTGTTGCGGATTCGGCAAAGCATGGCGATGTCATGCGCGGAGTTGCCGTGTTTACCAATGTCAAAGTGGCTTGCATCTCGTGTCACAAGATCGGCCAGGCAGGTGGCACGGTCGGACCAGATTTGTCTGCCGTTGCGAAAGATCGCAAGCTGGAACATATCATCGAATCCGTCCTGTGGCCGAAACGCGATGTGAAGCCGGAATTTGTGAACTGGCAGATCCTGACCGTCGAAGGCAAAACTGTCACGGGTTACAAGCAGAGTTCCGATGACACACAAATAACCTTTCGAGATCCGGCGACGGGCAAATTGACATCGATCAAACGTGACGACATAGACCAGGAGATCGCGGGCAGTACGGTGATGCCTGCTGGACTCACAGCGGCAATGACCTCGCAACAACGGCTTGATCTGATTCGATTCCTCAGCGAACTGGGACGCGACGGCAAACCGTTGACTGAAGATCTGCAGCAGGCGATTGCTCACAGTCAAATGCATGGACCGGCGGAGTTCCCTTTCACAAAGGAACCCATGGTGTCGGGGCATTGGTTCAACGCATCGCTGCCGGTGAATAGCGATCGCTTGTACGACTTCTACGCGAAGCAGGCCGAATACTTTCGCGATCAGCATCATAAGCCAATGCTGATCGCTCAGTTTCCGGGTCTCGACGGCGGCAAACAAGGCCACTGGGGAAATCAGAATGAAGCCGTCTGGGCTGACGGCCGTTGGAATGAAGCTGATCTGGGTTCGGTTCTTGGAGGTGTGTTTTCCGGCAACGGCAAAACTGTCGCACGGGCCGTCTGTGTTCGACTTGGTGACAACGGCGAGTTGTCGGCTTGCTTCAATCCAGACACGCTGACGTATGACGCCGTCTGGTCGGGCGGTTTTGTGAATTTCGATTCCGTGCGTCACGGTTTTGTAAGCGGAGTGCGAATGGCAGGAACGCCGGTTGCAATTGAAAAACAGTCGTCGCCGGATAAGCCATTCAAGTACCACGGATTTTACCGTCACGGTACTCGCGTCGTGTTTGCCTATCGCATTGGCGATGTTGAGTATCTGGATGCACCCTGGGTGACCGATGGCAAATTCGTGCGCGGCGTTGCGCCAGCCGATGAGCATCCGCTGCGAAAACTGACGACCGGTGGACCCGCTCAATGGTCGCAAGTCGTTGATACAAAAATCACACCGGGAACTGGTCGTCCGTACGCCATTGATACAATCGCATTGCCATACGACAATCCATGGAAGGCACCGATGTTCTGCGGGGACCACGACTTTCTGCCTGACGGAAGCGCGCTGGTTTGCACAATGCAGGGCGATGTGTGGCATGTTTCAGGACTTGATGCGGCATCCGATAAGCCCGCGGTTGCGCACTGGCGGCGTTTTGCTTCGGGACTTCATCATGCGTTGGGACTGGTCGTGGCCGATGGAAAGATCTACGTGCAGTGTCGAGACCAGTTGACTCGACTCACCGATCTGAACAATGACGGCGAAGCGGACTTTTACGAATGCTTCAGTAACGCCTTCATCACATCGCCCGCAGGACACGATTTCATCTGCGGACTGCAACGTGATCAACAGGGCAATTTCTACATGGCGTCCGGAAACCAGGGTCTGGTTCGCATTTCTGCCGACGGTCAGACGGCCGATGTCATCGCAACCGGTTTTCGCAATCCGGATGGCATCGGCATCATGCCCGACGGCACTGTGACGATGCCCGTGCAGGAAGGTGAGTGGACTCCAGGCTCCATCATTCACGCCGTACGAAACGCGCCGACCCAGTCGCCGGGGGATCCGCCACATTTTGGATATCGCGGCCCAAAGAACGATAAGCCGCCGGAATTTCCTTACATCTATCTGCCTCGCGGGATGGACAATTCTGCAGGCGGACAGGCTTGGACAGACAGCGATCGTTTTGGTCCTTTGAAAGATCACCAATTGCATTTTTCATTCGGTTCTGGTGGCTGGTTTACTCTGCTTCGCGATGAAGTGGATGGCCAGTTGCAAGGTGCTGCTGTGCCGATGTCCGGTGACTTTCTGTCCGGGGCGCATCGCGGACGCTTCAATCCGAAAGATGGCCAGTTGTATGTTTCCGGTATGACCGGCTGGGGCTCGTACACTCCGGATGACGGCTGCTTTCAGCGAGTGCGCTACACCGGCGATCCAGTTCAGGTTCCGGTTGGATTCCACGTTTACGAAAACGGCATCCGCGTGACATTCTCGCAGCCGATCGACAAAGCGGTTGCTGCCGACGCGCATCGTCAGTTCGCTCAATGCTGGAACCTGCGCTACAGCGGGGCTTATGGTTCGCCTGAGTTCTCACCCACGCATCCGGGAATCCCAGGACACGATCCGCTGGCAATTTATTCGGCTCACGTGTTGGCAGATGGGTGTTCGCTGTTTTTGGAGATGCCTGAGATTCAACCTGTCAATCAACTGCATCTGCGACTGCACGTCAACACCGACGATGCGTTTACGTGTTCTCCAACCGGCACGGGGCACGATTTGTTTGTGACGGTCAACAAACTTGATCGACCGTTTGCCGACTTCCCGGATTATGAACCGCGAAAGAAAACCATCGCCGCTCATCCAATGCTGGCGGACATGGCGTTGAATACAATTCAAGTCCCTAATCCGTGGCGACAGAAAATCAAAGGTTCACGAGAAATCGAAATCGAAACCGGAAAGAACCTGTCGTACGTGACGAA
>JBDNFT010000203.1:0-2330 GCA_041689695.1 Planctomycetaceae bacterium
CCAGCGGCAGGCGAGCATTTTTCACTGTATGAATTTTATGAGCCGCCATTGCTGGTGAGCCCACTTTTTCATTCGTGAAGATCGAAACGTCTGCCGGATGATCGACCGCCACAAGTTTGACTTCATCGAAGTAGGCCGCCTCCCAGAGTTCTTCAGTCAGTTGCAACACATACTGCCCATCGCGTGGTTTCAGTTTGTCGGCCGCGATGAGCAGATTCTCCCATTCTCGAGTCGGTGCCATGTCGCCGGTGGCTTGCACGAGACCAAGCGGAGCGGCCCACAGACAGTCGCTGAAGAATTCAAAACGTGTTCCGTTCCATGTGTAAATGTAAGGGCATGATCCTTTCAGAATCTGTGGGGCGAGAATCCCAAGTCGAGACCGAAGTAGCTTTGTATCAGTAATATTCTGCGGCACGCCGTCGGTCCAGAGGACTCGAATCGTATCAACAGCTTTAGCACTGCCGAGCCCCAAATGCATGTGCGGGGAATCAATGATATGTGCTTGATACGCAGCGCCTGCTCGTACTTCGATGACCGAGCCGATGGCGTGCATATTCACGCGCTGCGACGGAAACTGCTCGTCCTTGCCGACGGGGCGTGCCACGACATCGATCCATTCATTCTTGTTCCCACCATTATTCTGCAACCACTGAATGCGACCGTCTGAAGTTGTCAGCACAAGATCCAGATCTCCGTCGTCGTCCATGTCGGTTGTGGCCACACTGGTGGCTGAAATGCCTGCAGGTAAAAGGGACGACTTGTTTTCAAATTTTCCGTTGCCGACACCACGCAAAAATGTCAGGCCCGCACTGCCGGTTGCGACGAAGTCCGAGCGTCCATCGTTGTCCAGGTCGGCGCGATGAATTGTGCTCGCTGCAGTATTGCTGAGTTCCTGCACATCGGCATCGGCAAATTCCGTACTGCGTTTCGGCAGCACGATTGAGATCCCCGATTGACCGGCGGCAATCACGTCCCAGTTGCCGTCGTTATTACATTCGTCGATGACGAAATCGACGGCGTTCGCGGCAACTGGAAGACCTTCGATCCAGCGAAAACGTCCGTGAAGAATGTTCTGCAGATAACCAGCTTTTCCGTCGCCCGATATGCCGACAATATCCATTGCCAGATCGCGATTGAAATCGGCGATGGCTAGTGACACGGTCTTGTGCTGTGGAAGACTGACGCCTGATGTGATGGGTTCAAAAGTTTCGCCGTCGTTGAGGTTCTTCCACAATTCAATTCCCGATTCAGTGCCGAACACCAGATCAAGATCACCGTCAGCTTCCAGGTCGGCTGCAACAACGTCGTTGATTCCCTTGACGGTTGCCGTTTGCGGCATCGGGGCCAGGCTTCTCGTTCCGTCTTCGTTGAGTTGATTTCGAAACATCGCCACACCCGTTTCGCTCCATGCAACGACGTCCGCATCCGTATCGAACCAACGCTGCTGGCCTGAGACATCCTTGACGATCTTTCGATCACCGTCGCGATCGCGTAACAACGCCGGTGACTTGATATCGGATAACGCTCGGTCAAAGTCGCGGTCCAGATCGACGAGCAGAAATTTTGTTACAGGATTTACGTCCAGCGGTGTCTCCATGATGACGGACCAATTTGATGCATCCGGAGCTGAGCGGGAATAAACACGAATGCGTCCATCCTGAACCAACACCAGATCGTCGTAGCCATCCAGATTCATGTCGAGAGCCTGAACCAGGGTCGCGCCGGTAATGTCTGGCAGTCCTGCTCCAATCGAAAACGCCTGCAGGACAGTGGGTTCTGCTATTTCGGACAGGCTGGCTCGAACATCTGCCTTCAGGGGCAGTATCGACGCGAGATCGATCGTAAGATATTCCAAAAGATTGCGATCAATCCGCCGCAGGTCAATCAACGTGGCGAGTTCCGGAACCAGCAGGTTCTTGACCATCATGGCTGATCCCATTTGCGCGTTGGGTTTGGCGTTTGGATTGCCGAGCGTCTTCTGGATGGTTTCAATCAGATCAATCCTTCTCTGAGCCTTGATGGCGGCGTTGATCGGTTCCAACAGGACGGCCGCCTTCTTCAGCGTCTCGGGCAAACCGCTGGCGAGTTCTTTTGTTTTTTCGTTCTTCGAGTTCAGTCCCAATGCCTGCTTCTCCAGCAATTGCGCCAGCACCGCCAGATTCTCTGGTGCGACTGCGTTGGCCGTTTGAAGTGTCTGAATCAGTTCGGGCGAATCCGAGAAGTCTCGATGACCGCTCAATGCCAGCGCCAGTGCAAACCAATATTCGCCCCGTTCCGGAGCCAGCGAAGTTGCTTCACGCAGATGCTTCAACCCCTCATCCATGCGAAGC
>JBDNFT010000204.1:0-1932 GCA_041689695.1 Planctomycetaceae bacterium
CATCATCGGACTGCTGACGCAAATCAATATGCTGGTACTGATCGGCTACGGAGGAAGGCTGGTCATTCGAGGCGAATTGGCACTCGGTGCCGGCCTGTTTGTCTTCGCTAATCTGCTCCACGAATTCGCAAATCAGGTTTCGCAGATCACAAATATCGCCAACAGCATTCAAACGAGTCTTGCGAGTGCGGAGCGTGTCTTTGAGGTGCTTGATGCACCAGTTCAAATTGCGACATCGCCCGATGCACGGCGATTTGCCCGCGTTTCAAATTCGATTGAATTTGACAACGTCTCGTTTGGGTACAATCCTGACCGAATGATTTTGCGTGACATCTCATTGCGGATCGAAACTGGTGAATGCGTTGGAATCACAGGTCCCACTGGATCGGGCAAGACGACTTTGCTGAGTCTACTGAAACGGTTTTACGACGTCTCCTCTGGCAGCATTCGGCTTGATGGTGTCGATCTTCGACAACTGAATCTGGACGATGTGCGGCGCTCGATGGGGATCGTCTTTCAGGAGAGTTTCCTGTTCAGTAACACCGTTGCGGCAAATATCGCATTTGGTGTTCCCGACGCAACTCTGGAAGACGTCACGGCGGCCGCAAAGATTGCAGCAGCAGATGAATTCATCCGTGAACTGGCGGATAAATACGATTCCATGGTTGGGGAGCATGGATCAAATCTCTCTGGCGGCCAGCGTCAACGTCTGGCACTGGCGCGAGCGATTGTGACCGATCCATCGGTACTGTTGCTCGATGATGCCACAGCGTCAGTTGATCCGGAAACTGAGCATGAGATTCGCGAAGCCATGGTTGGCGCCATGCGAGAGCGAACAACAATCGTCGTATCAAATCGCTTAAGCACGCTCCGGCAAACCGATCGCATTGTTGTATTGCAGGAAGGAACGATCAGCGCAGTTGGTACACACAAAGAGCTGCTGAAATCGTGCAAGTACTATCGAGAACTTGCCGAACTACAAGGATTTTCCCCTGCCGAACGACATAGCATCATCCTTCCAAACATTTCATTGGTTAAGAATGTCGGCTGACATTTTAAAATTTTGATTTGCGATTTTTGATTGAAGATTTGAAATCTTGAAACTGCCCACTCCAATGTCGCGCGTCGCCACTTTTCAACAATCCATTACGCGCCACATCGAACGTGAAGACGAACCGCGCCAAAAACCGCTCGACTTCCGTCTCATCGCGCGCCTGATGGAAGCAACTCGGCCGTATGGGCGTAAACGCTTCTGGCTGCTTGTCGTTGTTGTCATCCGAGCGATTCAGTTGCCGGGTCTCACATGGCTACTTGCTGCCGTCATTCGAGGCCCGGTCGCGAACAAGGATTCCGCAGGTGTCATCTACGGAGCCATTGGTTTCGCGTTCCTGGCGATTTCTACGCAATTCGTCATGCACTACCGACAGCGACTCGCTCTGGAGCTTGGTGAATCTGTTGTGACTGACCTGCGAAACCAGTTGTTTCGCCACATGCAGCAAATGCCTATGCGCTGGTTCCATACGAATCGCGTTGGTCGAGTCATCAGTCGTATGACGTCAGACGTCGAAGATATTCGCATCGGCGTGCAGGAAGTCTTCTATGTGACTCTGGTTCAGTTCATTCAAATGGGCATCGCGGCAGCGGCAATGATCTGGTACGACTGGTCATTATTCCTGATCGTGCTGGGTCTGGCACCAGTGATCTGGGCCATCAATCATCACTTTCACCGCCGCTTAAGTACCGCACTGCGTAACATGCGGGAATCATTCAGTCGTGTGACCGCGACGCTTGTCGAATCTGTCGTTGGCATTCGAGTGACACAGGGCTTTGTTCGTCAACAGGAAAATGCTCGCATCTTTGAAGAGTTGTCGCTGGATCATTCTCGTTACAACAGCAAGGTGCTGAAGACGCACGGGAAATTCCTGCCGCTGC
>JBDNFT010000205.1:0-1539 GCA_041689695.1 Planctomycetaceae bacterium
CACATTCTTGCCTCACCTCGAGCGGTCGGCAAATGTCATCGAATTGAGGTCACTGTGTCGCAGATTTGACGCGACCATTTCAGTCGTCTTCACAAAAATGACGATTTGCCGCCAGACGACGTTAGAATGGGGGGTATGGCTTGAGTCTATCGTAGTTGTCGTCCTACAATCTGATTGTGTGTCTATCCGGCAGCAGGCCGTGGGCAACGCCAGGATAGTCTTGGTTGCCGCAGAACAATTCACACAGCCCAATAGGAGTCATGCCGTGAGATTTCATTCGCGAGGAAAATCGCCCGGAGATTCGCTCGCCCGCAGCCAGCAGCGACTGAGGATCATGATTATCGGTGCGGGGCTGGTCGTGTTGGTGCTCGCAATGACTGGCAAATCCAGTTTCTTTACAGACCTATTCACTGGCACTTCGACAGCAGTGCCTCGCCCGCCGGCACTTAGCGAGAGTCTGCTGGGAGCCAATAAACTTCGTCCGGATGAATTTTTCGTCAGCGGTTCCGCAGCCAACGAAATTGCCAGCAAGTATTCATCAATGCTGGACAGCGAAGGTATCAAGGATATGGAATCTGTCACAACGACAGATTTCAACGGTGTTCCAGTTGTTCCACCCGTTTTAACGCGCACGATAAGTGATGACAAACTCGGCGTGTTATCGACGGAAATGGCCGCATGGTTTGGCACCCTGCGAATGGCGCAGAAGCTGAAAAAGAGCGATATGCAGATTCTTCCTGAAGCTCAGTTTCCACTATTCATGGATTCCCCACAGTCCTGCCGAGGCAAAGCGTTTACGTTGCGAGGCCGATTGCGTCGCTTGACGCCCTTTACGATCGATCAATCGTCACAGACATTCGGCCTTAAGAATGCGTACGATGCTTGGATTTCAACGCATGATTCAGGAAATCAAATGGTGCATGTGGTTGCGGTTTCGGCTGAGTCCGGTTTGCCAAATCCTGAAGCTACAGGAGTTGAAGCACCTGATGTTGAAATGACGGGATACTTTTTCAAACGCGAAGGGTACGCTGCAAAAGGCAAAACGGGAGACGGAGAACTTGCCATCACGGCGTTATTTCTGGCCGGAAAGATTCGACGTGTACCGACTCAGACTATCGTGTCTCGTGCGTCTGAGATGACACCATGGCTGACATGGATCGGTATCGGAGTCTGTTGCGGCGTGACGGTTTTAGTGTGGCAATTTCAATTGGCAGATTCACGTTTCCGTGCAACTCGAACCCATCAACTGACAACGTTACCCGTGCGTGCCAGCTTTGAAGGGTTGGAAGTTAAAACAATTCAAGAGTCACTTCAGGAAATGCAGGACTACGCAAGGAAAACTTCACCTGACACGGGTCTGATTTCATAGATCATTGAAGTGTCATTGCCGGGGTGTAAAGAATGACAAATCGGCAGCGGCCATGCAGTGAAGTATACGCAGTCACATGCGGTTCAACGCGCGGTCGCACTTCTCAGACAATCGTTCTCAGCAGCCCTGCAAAACTGAATATCTTTCTTGAAGTTCCTGGCAAACGGCCA
>JBDNFT010000206.1:0-2148 GCA_041689695.1 Planctomycetaceae bacterium
AGGACCTACTTTCACAATAATCTGCAGCGGCATGATGCCGGAACCCACCAAGGGACTCGCCGATCTGATCAGCGGATGGAAATTAGATCTACACGGTGATAGACATGATCCTGTTCTATTCGATGTTGCTTAGATCAATAATTTCTCCGCCATTAATTGTGAGTATTCCCTGAAGTGCTGCAGGAAGGATTCGTCTTGGGAAAAGTCTCGCTGAACCGTCGCACATGCATGCGGCGAATCCGTCGGAATTAGGATTGATAATAGAATCCAGGCGATTGGTCTCGTTGATGGTAAGATCCTCGGGCTTTGTCCAGATGACAGATTTGTCGGAACTCGCTTCGACAATCATGAGTGTGTTGCTGGGACCGTCGGTGATGTCCTGAAACCGGACGCCCGGACCCACTCGCCCAAAGGTGCTGTTAAATGTCAGCGGTGCGACGAACCGAGTTTTTCCAGGTTCCTGTTTTTCGCCCGGCGACGAGGTGGACTTCAACACCGCAGGGATTCTTGAAACGAGTTTGAGATTGTGTTCGCTGTCCCACGGCTCGTCCAGATGAAACTCGTTATACAACGCCGCCTGATCCAGATACGGCAGAATCATGACTCGCCAGCTCAACAGACGTTTGCCCTTTGCATCAGTTAAAGCCTGCGGAGGAAAATGGCCGTAGACGTCGTAAAAATTGTGCATTCCCAGTGCGATTTGTTTAAGGGAGTTCATAGCGCTTGGCCGACTGCTGCCCGTCACAATTTGCTGCATCGTTGAGATCACCGTCGTCGCCTGATCCAGAGACTTAATAGTCAACACTGAACTGTCGCCGTCTGCTGCGAGTTGAACGTCGGCGGAAGTCTCTGGAATCTTTTCCTTTGTCCACGTGTTAACGAATTCTGTGAGGCTCATTGCGACTTCGGCAGACTTTGTAGTGACTCTGATAGTTGCGTTCGAAGGCGGCAGTTGCCCAGAAATCGTGATCGACTCAAGATTCACCAACAATTCGGAAGCTTTCGCGGCTCGAACAGTATCACCGTCAGTAAGTTGAGGGGGCAGGCCCGCCACAGGCAACACGGCAGCAATGGGTGTCAGCAAGACAAAGCCATGCGGATCGTTGACTCGATGGATGGCTTCAATCAGCACCGGATTTGCGGCGGTCCTATTTTTTTCTGCCTGCAGCTGTTTGACGGCTTCCGGACTTCCGGCGAGCACAACGTTGTCACTCACGACTGCGACTCTCTTCCGGACTTCCGGCGAGCACAACGTTGTCACTCACGACTGCGACTCCACGGGATTCTGCCGCAACGGCTGACAGAATGGTTGCGATGACCTGACGCTTCTCTTCCGGTGCCGGGATGATGAATGCACGAGGCCCCTGTGCCACGCCGGCCAGATCTGCACACCAGTAGATTCGCGTGACTCCGAGTTGTACCAACGCGTTACGAATCTCTTTTGCCTGATCCATATTTGGCGATGCGCCATTGATGGCTTCCTGAATTTTTGCCAGCTCATCAATGTCAAGTTTGGAGATATCAATCCATCCCACTGCGATTGTTTTCGCATCAATGTATTGCTTCACGGATTCGGGCATTGCAGTTCCTGGGTCCTGTGCCAGGCATCGCGATGCGACGCAGATTGTAGCCATCAGCAAGTAATAGATTTTCATATTTGTGTTGCCTTAATGTAGCCATCACGCTCCGCGTGATGAGCCCTGTGGAGAAGACGCTATTGATCAGAAACGGTTGCAATAGATTTCGCGTGACGATGGCTGAATTTGTCATACGGAAAAATCAGCGAAGTGGCCAGAATGTGGGCTCGTCACGGCGGAGCGTAACGGCTACGTTACTTGACAAACGTTGCCCGAAACTCCTGGTTCTGTTTCCAGTTCGATGGTTCAGCCGCTTTCAGAACGATTGTTTTTTGTTCGCCTGAAGATTCAATGCGGTATTCAAACGCCTTGCCTGAAGTTGGATCGGGCATCGCGGGAACGGGGCTGAGTTCAGCAAGCGACTTCGGTAGCTCGCCATCATGTTCAGCCGCATGCATGCGAATGGCTTCCAAAGTCATCAAGCGATTGTGGTTCATTAGCATTCGAGTTTCCGCGTACTTTACCTGCAACATGTCAGGAACCAAAATCCCAGCGATAACTGCACCAACCG
>JBDNFT010000207.1:0-3318 GCA_041689695.1 Planctomycetaceae bacterium
GCCTGCGTCACTCGGAGAGTGACGTCTACTTTGTTTAAATGTAGCCTTGGCTACAAATTATCGTTCCTCAGTCTATCGCGGCGTTGGTCGGGGTCAAGAGGTAGAAAACGGGGATGGCAATGTCTCACGAATTGGAAGTGTGCGGCATGTTTTCAGGAGAACGATCGGCATCAGAAGGCGTGAACGGGGTTATACTTCGCGGATGATTTTGTAATTCTCAAAGGAATCTGACACGATGAAAGCCGATGCGAAGAAAGCTGGCGGCAATGCTGAATCAATGAAATCAGACCAACTCGAAATCAAGTCTTCGAATACGAAGAAGCCTGACGAACGTGCGGAGGGTTTACAAACTCTGATACGACAGCTCGACAAAAACCGTGATGGCAAACTTTCCAGGGAAGAATTGCCACCCCGTATGAAAGAATTTGCGGACCGCATGGACGCCAATGGTGATGGAATTATCAACGCCAGAGAACTGGCTGCTGCCATCAAACGTCGCGAAGCGAAGAAGTGAGCGTATAGACGCCCGGCGCGATCAACTCTGCGCGATCGATGCACGCCTTGATCTCGACGAGATAATCTACGGCTGCGAACCCGAGTGAAGTAGCTCAATTTGGCGAAGTACGCAACGCTCAGTCATTTAATTCGACTGTCCTTGGTCGTGGACGGAATTCGCGCGCGGCGGGCCTTTGCTTCTCAAAACATGGTATAGTGTTCGGTTCGAGCTCCGTTGCCGATGATCTGATATCCTATAAGATTTTTTAGGTAACTCAGTGAACTGAGTGGAATCACGCAAAGTGTTAGGTTATCGTCAGGCGGAAAAACTGATCACTTAAGGCTTTGAGCAGAGTTCAGCATGCGAGACGTCACTTTTGGAATTACTACGTTCGGTCGCCCGGAACTACTTACGAATCTGATTCGATCGATCTACCGTCGTTATCCACTGGCCAGAATTGTTGTCGCAAACAACGGTAAAGAACAACTCAACGTTCCGGATTCCGTGACGCTCCTGAATCTACCGTTTGACTGCGGTCTATCACGCGCTCGCAATGCATTGGTTGACGAACTGTCGACGAAGTATCTTCTGATCCTTGAAGACGATTTCTTATTCACCGACGAAACAACGATCGAGCCGTTAGTGGAAGTTTTGGAGGCTGATCCCGAAGTGGGAGCAGTTGGAGGAGCGCTGAGATCGTTCTATGGCAGGGTTGCAGCTTACGCGCTGGACATCGAAGTTTTTCGAGACACAATGTATGTCCGAGAAGCAACGCACCGTCTAAAGTTAACGCCGCGCGGACTGCCGTATCGTTTGTGCGACATGATTTGGAACTTTGCCTTATTCCGAAAGGAAATGCTCAACGACCATCGTTGGATTGATCGGCTAAAAGTGGGAGAACATTGTCCGTACTACCATCAGGTCAAACTTGCGGCGAAGTGGAGAGTTGCCGCATGCAACACAACACGGATCGACCACGTGCCCGAGAAACGTTCATCGGATTATCTGAAGTACCGCCAACGTGCTCAGAACATGTTTGATGGATATCTGAAAGAGCACGGAATCAAAAACTATCATCGCGTCCTGCCCTATCACTTTGAAGACAATGAAACGGACAAACCTTCTTTGATTGTACTGGGAGTTGGCCATTCGGGAACAACGATTCTGACAAAAATGCTCGGGAGAGCGGGTTGGAATCTGGGCGACGCAGACGAAGAGTTTGCTGAGCATCGAGCGATCCGGCAGTTGAATCAGATCGTAGAACGGACGGGACGTTTGCCGCAAAAGAAAGCGCAGAAAATTATCGAACAGTTGCCTAGGCCTTGGGTGATCAAAGATCCAAGATTTGTTTCAACACTGCATCACTGGCTGCCACTGTTTTTAGAGACAGACAGAAAGCCTGTTCTGGTCCGAATTCAGCGCGACCGAGATGCCGTCATGAGTAGTTACCAGCGTCGGGAAGCACCGGGTGATGTGGTTCAGCGGATTGATCAATTGATGCACATGTGCCGTGAACAATTCGAAAGATGGCCATGGGAAAGCGTAGCCCTTGAATATGAATTACTTGCGGCGGCCGTATCAGCATTTGATATGGAGCGTTTCCGCGATGGCACCGATCGACCTCGCGGTGTTCTTCCGTTACATTCAAAAAAATTGATGGAGCTCTCTGATCTGGCGGCAGACTCCGGCTTTCAGACTGTACAGTTCTGCGCATCCTCGTTGCAATCGCTGGCTCTTGACAGTTTTTTCCCAAATGGTCTTAAGTTTGATTCCGTGTTCGAGACAAAGAATGATGGATCGTCAACTATGATGAGGGGCTTAGATCAATCAGCGTTCGAAGGCTCTTTTTAAGAGCGGATGGCATAAGAATTATGAGTGATTCGCTGGATCGGTTTATCAAACTTTTGTTGCGGTCCGGCTTGATCACGGAATCGCAGTTGTCGGGGCTTCGCAGTCAGTTTCAGGGGGAGGGCCCAGGGACGCAGGCTTCAGAACTCGCTGAAAAACTGGCTGGATCAGGTCATCTGACTCCCTTTCAGTCAAGAAAAGTGCGACAGGGAAAAGTCGAGGATCTTGTTGTCGGTGACTATGTGATTCTTGAATTCGTCGGAAAAGGCGGCATGGGCCAGATCTTCAAGGCTCGACACGCTCTGATGAAACGCGAAGTCGCCATCAAGTTCACTCTTCCCGATGCCAATGGAAAGGTGCCGCAATCAGCAATCGATCGTTTTCATCGCGAAGTGGAAGCAGCATCGAAATTGTCTCATCCGAACATTGTCAGTTCGCTTGACGCTGGGCAGCGTGGTGAAGTTTGCTATCTGGTGATGGAATACGTTCAAGGAACGAATCTGACACAACATATCCGAGAAAAGGGTCCAATGGCGTTTCATCAAGCATTGGAATGCCTGATTCAGGCGTCACAGGGACTGGAGTATTCGCATCGGAAGGGCGTCGTTCATCGTGATATTAAGCCCAGCAACCTTTTGTTGACTGATGACGGGCACATCAAAATTCTGGACATGGGTTTGGTCCGAATGCGTGCGACCCAAGAGGGCCAGGTCTCACAGAATCCCAGCGAACAATTGACTGAAAACGGCCAGATTCTGGGAACACTGGATTTCATGGCACCGGAACAGGCCCTCGATCCTCACAACGTCGATAAGCCAGCCGACATCTATAGCCTTGGATGTACGCTCTACTTTATGCTCACCGGGACGCCACCGTTTCGACGTGAAGGTGCCACGCAGATGAGTCGTTTGATCGCGCATCGCGAAGATCCGATTCCGTTGTTGTGTAAAGTGCGCGCGGATGTTCCGAAAGAA
>JBDNFT010000208.1:0-9139 GCA_041689695.1 Planctomycetaceae bacterium
AGCGCACATGTAAGTGTCCACAATGGCCGACCTTCAGATGTATTGCAGGATGTGATCGCTGTGTTTCGTTTGTCAGATTCGCTTCGTGGCGAGCCCATTCTGATTTCACAGTTGGTGCGTATTGCAATTCATGCGATTGGGTGCCACCTTGCCAACGACATGTTGCAGCACTGTGAATGGACCGATGACGATTTGGAGAGGCTTCAGGATGCGATCGGCCAGGCCGAATTTCGCGCAGAGATGATCAGAGCGATTCGCGGTGAACATGCGAACTTCTTCACGACAATCGATCACTACCCGGGCGTTTGGTTTCGCGACGCCAACAAACTTAAATCAATCGAACTATTCCCCGAATCGGCCGATGCGCTGAGTTCGTCATGGCAGGACGCAAGGAAAAAAGGTGAGGAGATTGGCTTACAGTTAAACACAAAACCGATGAGCGCGATCACTCAATTGAAGCAGAACTACATTCAGCATCTTTTCCCTGCAATGGAACAGGCGGTCAACGCTGGCGCTAGAGCCGAAGTTCGGCAGAATTGCCTCATCGCCAAAATCACCGCCTACCGCTATCGACTTCGGCATGGAACATGGCCGATGTCACTGGCCGATTTGCGAGACTTCATGGCCGGCGATGAAGCAACAAGGACTCAACGTCTCACAGACCCATTCGACGGCCATCCATTGCGCTTAAAATCTGAAAATGGTATCATCCTGATTTACAGCATCAGTGAAAATCGAATTGACGATGGCGGCGTGATTTCAAACGAAAAACCTCAGGAAGGTGATTATGGGTATTTGATCCAGATCGATTTTCAACAGCCAAATCAGCCGCAAAGCGCCAGCCTGCATCGCGCTCAAGGTAGGCTGGCAATTCTTTCGGCCCTCCCAATGTCTGACTCTCGCAGATATGGTGCAGACAAATGACGCCATCAACCCATCACGCCGTTAGCAAATTATCACACAACTCAATATTACCACTATGGTTTTCTTGTTCGTGAAGACGCCTTCGGGACTGTGGTCTGGGATATTTATGGCGACGATTTCTACGGCAACGATTCCAATGAATAGTCAATATTATCGTGAGATTCACAAATCACGGGTATTTTTTTCGCTCACTTGCCTTCTTTGCCTTTTCGTGCAATCCAGTTGTGCGGAGCGAATGCAGAAATCGCCCGTCCATATGACTGCGAGGGACTACTTCGATGACGAAGCAATCCTGCAATTTTGCGAAAGCGTTGATCGGAAAGATGCAGGAGTTGCGAAGCGATTGACACATGACAGCCCCGAAATTCATGCAGTTGGAAAGGCCGGAGTGACTCCACTATTATGGGCACTAATGCGACATGACCTGTTGACGTTTGTTAGGTTACTCGAACTGGGGGCTGACCCCAACATTCCTCTTTCAGAAGATCTCCATGTAGGTGTGCATCTTCGCAAGGGCGATTGTGTTACTTTTCTTGTTTTTTCCGTCGTTCCCGACGAGTTTTATGAGTCGGTCTTAGAGCATGGAGGCAATGTCAAATTGGTTCGCCTTTGGCATCACGATTCGTTGTTGCACGAGGCAGCCATATTTGACATTCCAGGACAGCACCGTCGCATCACGACACTCTTGGTTCGGGGAGCCGAACTCAATTCATACAATGGATCAGGCATGACGCCAGTAATGCATGCCGTGCGCTTCGGAAAATTTGTAGCAGCGCTGACGTTGCTGGAAAATGGCGAAGATTATCATTTGATGCAGCAGGAGAAACCCGAACGTCTCATTCATGAACTTATCAGAATCGAAATGAACCACGAACGATCCAGTCAACCATTTACACCCGAGTTCTATGCGCTCCGGGACTGGTTGGAAGCTCACGGCGAGTCAATGGCCGCAGCCCGTCTGGATGTCCAACGCTGGGAGAAAATGCGTGCAACACTTCCCGTTGCAGAATACATTGCTGGGCGAACAAAGAAACGGGAGGCAAACCTCAAAAACGCTTCAGCAGTTGAGAGTGAATAGTAAATACGATGACAAAACATAACACCATCCTGTAAGGGCAGGACTGAAAGATAAGCCTTCGTTCTTCCGTGTAGAATTATCGTACGTACCTTTGAATGCTGATTGACTGTGTTTTTCATGTTGACCGACGCCTTCATCATCATCGTCCTTCTCTTCATCTGGTGCTGGGATTACCCGCCGGATCATCCGGCGAAGAGGTTTATTACGAAATTCAGTTTTCCGTTTGTCTACATGGGGTTCTGGCACGGGTGGGCGATGTTTGCTCCGGAACCGATTCATGTGAATCGACGATTGCGAGCCGTGCTGACGTTTGCCGATGGTGCGACGGAAGACTGGAGTCCGCCGGGGCCGGAGAACAGTGGTAAACTCATCAACATGTTGTACACTCGCAGCTTCAAGTACGAACATTCACTGCTCAGCCCGCGTGTGGGATATTTTTATGTGCCGCTGTGTGATTTTCTGACTCGGCAAGTACAAGTGGATGGACGAAAACTACAGTCGATTGTGTTCTTTCGAGATTTTCAGACAGTCAATCCCATTGGTTCCGAGAATGTGTATACCGAAATGAAGTCCATCGCCTTTTACCGCTATGACGCCGTAATGCGAATGGGAGCCGAGATCCCGCCAGCACCGGCGAGCGGTCGGCGTCAGCCCGCTGGTACACCGCGATTATGACAAAGTAGACGTCACTCTCCGAGTGACGAAGGCATTCATCACTCGGAAAGTGATGGCTACGATAAACGCAACGTACCGGCAAGCTGCCGCATGCCGCTCACCAAATCGCAATCTTTGAGTTAACAGATCCATGGCCCATGCGTTTGATGCAGATTCAGATCTGCATTGTCGATCTGCGGACTGTGTTCTGGAAACTCCGAGGCAAGATGTGGTGGGACGGAACGGCAGCCTGGTATCCATTGTGGGTCGATGCCTACGTCCGCTTTCGACCGCCGCGTTTCTTTCTGAAGCCCGTGTTTATCCGTATCGCCACATGGGGCACACTGATCGAAGAACTCGCAATGGCGACTTTGATCTGGATTCGCGAGCTGCGTTATCCGATGCTGCTGTCCGGGATCGCTTTGCATCTGATGCTGGATATCGTCATGAACCTGCAATTTTTCAGTTGGATTATGATCTGCAGCTTGCTGCTGTTTATTTTTCCTGAAGACGCTGAGTCATGGCTGACTTACATCAGCGATTGGTTCGATATCGATGGTTCTGGCTGAACACCAATAAGAGATTGAGATTTTGTGTCCCAGTGAAAATCTTCCGTGGAAAGGATCTGCGAAACGAGTGATGCTATTGGAATTGACATAAAGTATCGGCAGCAGCGACTGAAATGAAATGGGTTGAGCGGAATGCCCACGTCAAGTTTTCCGTGCCCATTGCGTCTCTCCAGATCTTGGGCGGGTGCGTGTTGAGGTAGGTCCTTTCTGCCGGAAAGGACTTCGCAGCAACGCTGCGACCTGCGACCGGATGCGCTTCCACTTCAAAATCAGGTCGCCGCAGATCACGGCACCGCTTTCTGTTTCGCCACACGGCATCCCGCTCACGGTTCGCCTTGCGGCGAAAGTCCAGCCCGGCAGGCTGGACCTACAGAAATCGCCGAACCTTCGCGTTAGCAGTTATCGCCCCAATCTCTCACTCGCCAACACCGTCAAGCGTTGCTCCAATTCATCGATCAATTCGCCGAACGTACGACCGGGGCAGGATGTGGGCATGTCGAGTGCTTCGCCTTTGGTGACTAAATCGGTGACTTTACGCTCGGCAGCAACGACGGTGCTGTGATCACGGCCACCGAAGTACATGCCGATTTCACGATAGGCCGATTTGGTCATACGGCGTGCTAAGAACATCGCCACAGCGCGGGGCAGGGCGATGGCTTTTCGACGCGATGGTGAACGTAAATCCGCAGCCGTCACTCCGAAGGCTTCGCAGACGACTTTTTCAACGTCGCTGATGCGAACCAGACGACGACATTCTTCTGCCATTTCGCCCAGAACCTCTCGAGCGACAGCCAGCGTGATGCGACGACCAGTCAAAGAAAACTGGCCTTCAAGCTGATTGATTGCTCCCTGAATCTCGCGCGCATTACGACGACAACGTCGAACAATGTAGTCCAGTGCATCGTCGGCAAAAACAGCCTTTGTTCCGACCACCATCGAACGCACAAGTTTCAGCCGCGTGGCTTCACCCGGTGCTTCGATACGACAGACCAGGCCGCTTACAAATCGCGTCGTCAACTCTTCACGATGTTTTGTCAGCAACCTTGGATGGCGATCACACGACACAACCACCTGACCTCCATGTTCAATCACCTGAACAATCGTGTGCAGGAATTCTTCCTGAGTCGCACGTTTGTTATCCAGGAACTCAATATTGTCGATCAACAACACATCAACATTGCGAAATCTCTGGCGAAATGAAGGCACCGTGCGTGATGCCAGCGCGGATGTGAAATAATTCGTGAAGGCTTCGCTCGTAAGGTACATCACGTTTTTGGTCGTATGCTGACGACGCGATTCGGTATAAATTGCTTCCAGTAGATGCGTTTTCCCGGTTCCCGTGCCACCGTGAATGAACAGCGGATTATATCGCTCACCCGGCGCGGCAGAGACCTGTCGCGCGGCCAGCACAGCCAGATCGTTACACTCCCCCGAGACGAATGTTTCGAAGCTGCGAAACTTGCGACGGTTATTCGGCAGCGACAATGAACCCGGACGATCAAATTCAGACGGCTGTGGCGCGGCAGAATTTGTGCGTTTGCGAGACGACGAAGAACCAATCGCTGCTGAGGCAACGTCGCCATCCCTCGGAACTGCTCCAGGTTCCGTAACTGTCTCACCAGTCACACCTGATGCCGTCGATGCAGCTTCATTCAGCAGTGACCCATCGACTTCAAGTTGACAGGATGCGGATGGTCCCAGCACAAGCTGAGCCGCACGGTTCAATGCCGATCGAAATCGTCGCAGCAACCAGTTCAAAATGAACGGATTTGCCACAAAGACCACGAAGCGGTCTCCAGAAACCTTGAATCGCGTTCGTTTATGGAACCAATGCTGGAAATTCTGTTCGCCGATATCGTCGCGCAGAGATGCCAGAAAAGCAGTCACAGGGTCCGATTGATACGGCTCCGTTGTCACCAGCATTTGACCGTCATTGATCAGACCATCGTCCAACACATCAGCGTCGTCAGCCTTGCCTGAATCACGTTGCGCAAGCGACAACGTAGCTACGGACAAAGAATTGTCGTCGTGACTCCTGGGCTGCGTCATGCGCCCCCTCCCTCTTCGCCAGCGCGCAGCATCACCCCAGACAAGAACATGGGAATTCGCGTAAGCTTGCGGCTTTGCGCGGGCACTCCATCGCTCGTCACCACAAGGGCAGGGCGGTGCTTACAGACTGGCTGTGTTTACAGGTTTTGTTCGCGGACGAGTGCAGATTCGTCCGCGAGTTCTCACTCACTCAACGGGGGCCGTTGTTAACCATCGGTGAAGAAGTGTCAAACGACGTTAGCAGAATTCTGACCACGTATTTCAACTTCAAAACGTAAGTGAATCCTGGTCAACGATTTGCCAAAAGAGAATTCCTGATCGTTCTTTTTTTTATTAAACGAGCACTCTTCGATTGACACATTTTGCGGGTAAAAATCACTCCAGAAACATTGCTGAGAATTCGACAGTTTTGCGAACCGCTGTAACTCGATACACTCCATGTCGGATTCAACGCATCCGCACTGTTGCCGCCAACGGCAAAGGTCAATCCAACGGAGCATCACGCATGGTCAGCGGTCAAAAACCACAGTTTGTCTTATTTTTCTGCGCAGTTTTTATTTGTTTATTGCCGCAATCCGGATCTGCGCAAAGCCGACATTTCGATGACTTGCGGGAAGCGATGGTCAGGACTCACATTGAAGCCGATGGCATCACAAACAGAATAGTGCTGAAAGCGATGCAAACGGTGCCGCGCCACGAATTTGTGCCATCCGCACAGAAAGCCCGCGCTTATGAAGATGTCGCCTTGCCGATCGGACATCAGCAAACGATCTCGCCACCTTATATTGTGGCCTACATGACCAATGAACTGGATCCGCAGCCCGAAGATCGCGTCCTGGAAATCGGTACTGGCAGCGGTTATCAGGCTGCGATTCTTGGGCAGATTGTAAAAGACGTTTACACGATCGAGATTGTTTCGCCGCTCTCGAAGTCTGCCGAAAAACGCATCAAAGAACTTGGCTACACGAATATCCATTGCCTGGACGGTGATGGATTCAAAGGCTGGCCGGAACATGCTCCTTTCGACAAGATCATTGTGACCTGTTCGCCAGAGAGTATTCCTCAGCCTTTAATTGACCAGCTCAAAGACGGAGGCCGCATGATCATTCCGGTCGGCGAACGCTATCAGCAGTCATTCCATCTCCTTATTAAGGAAGACGGTAAACTCAAGGACGAGCGTCTGTCATCGACGCTGTTTGTCCCGATGACTGGTGAATCGGAAGAACGTCGCCGCGTACAGCCTGACCCCGATCGTCCGCAGATTGTGAATGGTTCGTTTGAGCTTGACGAGAACAACGATGGCAAAGCGGACGGCTGGCACTATCAGCGTCAAACCAGCTTGTGTGAGGATTCGCCAATGGACGGCAAGTACTGCCTGCGTTTTGAAAACAAAGATTCCACGCTGATTTCTCAGGGACTACAGGGAACGGCGATCAATGGTCGTATTATTGGTGCGATTCAACTGGACTATTGGGTGCGATGCGAAGGCATCGTGCCGGGGAATACAGCATCGGAACAAGCGGCTGTTGTTGTGCATTTTTACGACAATATTCGTCGTGAAGTCGGGACGACTATGCTTGGAAAATGGCGAGGCAGCTTTGGTTGGCAGAACGCCAAATCCACGGTGATCGTCCCTCCGAATGCAAAAGAAATGATCATTCGTATCGGATTAAACGGCGCTCAAGGCCAACTGGATCTGGACGATATGCAGTTGTTCGCTGTAAGAAGAGAATGAAGATGTACTTAACGCGGTCAGGAACGAGGCTCTTTATTCTCGTTCCAAGGCTGCAGCCTTGGAACAAGAATAACATACCAACAACTGCCACCAATCTGGTGCGAAAAAAATTATGAAAACACCGTTGACGAGATTTTGTAACTGGACAATAGTCTTGCTGCTGTTTTTGAATTCCCACCGCTCGGCGGCCTCGGACGAACTTGGGACAGCTGTCCAGGGGGCCATTCAAAAAGTCGAACCATCAATCGTGCGACTGCGTGTCATCGGTGGTGAACAATCCATTGATGGTGACTCCGTAAAATCGCTTGTCACTACGGGCGTTGTGATTTCGGAAGACGGCGAAATCCTGACCAGCCAGTTCGCCCTTGAAGGAAATCCGGAAGCCATCTTAATTGAAGATCAATCGGGCAAACGCACAAACGCCACCATCGTGGCAACCGACAGTGTCCGTCGCATCGTGCTGTTGAAGGCCAAAGAAGGACGCTGGATTCCTGCCATCGCGGACGACAGTCAGACCGTTGAAATCGGGCAATGGGCGATTGCTCTCGGAAGATTCTATTCCGCCGAATCCTCCAGCGTCTCCGTAGGCATTGTTAGCGCGCTGAATCGTATTCATGGGATGGCAATTCAGACGGACGCTAAAATTTCTCCTGTCAACTACGGTGGACCACTCGTCACACTTAACGGTACGATCGCCGGAATTCTAGTTCCGTTGTCGCCTCGAGGCGGCGGTTCGGCCACTTCCGGAATCGAATGGTACGACTCCGGGATTGGCTTTGCGATTCCGCTCAAGGATGCATTGCTGGCCGCAGAAAAGCTGCGTGCCGGTAAAAATCTGAAGCCAGGCAGATTAGGACTTCGGTTAATGCCCGCTGGTGCCTTCGATTCAGATATCGTGATTGATCGCGTCCTTCCGGGAAGCCCGGCCGCAACAGCCAGCCTGATGAAAGGTGATCGGATTCTGGCTGTTGACGGGCAGTCCGTTGATCGCAGCAGCGTCCTTATGGACATCATAGCACGTCATTATGCTGGCGACACCGTGACATTTCGAATTCGACGCGGTACACAGGAAATCTCAGCGTCGCTGGAACTCGCCGAAACACTCACACCGGTGCCCCAGGGCTATCTGGGTCTGTTGCCGATTCGACTTGCGAAGAAGGCGGCCACGACCGACGCTCCGGCTGATGCCAAAGAAAAAGATGCGTCCAACGATGCTGAAAAGAAAACTGATGAACAACCACCGCTGGATATTCCGCAGATCAAACTTCCGGAAATTCTTCAGAAGAGTGACGGCAGCAAAGACGAAAGCGCTTCCGTGCCTCTGGTTGTCCTGAACGATTTGCCGGCGGCTGCCGCAAATGTTCCAGCAGGAATTGAAATCCTTTCCGTGAATGATGCATCGACAAAATCGCTTGCCGAACTTGCTGTGGCTCTCGAAGAACTCCTGCCCGAATCCGTGGTAAAGATCGAATTCCGCGTTCCCGGGGGATCTGAAAAACAGACTGCAGAAATTAAAGCCTCTAATCGCCCGGGCGCTGTTGTCGAGCTGTCAGATGCTGTCCTTGAGCAGATTCAGAAGTCGCGTCCGTCTTCGGCCGTAATGCCTGCGGATACGCCAGACAATACAGAGGACGAACCCGAGACAAATCCAACGGCAAACGGGGTTGCAAGACAGGAATTTAACTTTGCCGAGCGAGGTCGTTGCGTTGTGCTGTCGTCGTCACTCAAAAGTCGTGTGATGCCAGGCATTCTGATTCTGTTGTCAGCGCATGACACTTCCGAAGAAGAAATCGTGCGGCTGTGGGGACCGATCCTGAAGTCACACTGCCTTTCGGTCATTATTCCGCAGAACCCGGAATCTGCGAAGCTGACAACCGAAGACATCCCGCTGGTCATGACAACAATTCGCGCCGTTGTGTCCAAAACAGGTGCGGACCTGCGTCGTGTCTTTGTGGTGGCGGATCGTTCACAATCGTCGCTGGCATGGCAATGCACTTTTGGCGGACCATCGCCAATTCGCGGTATCGCATTGACAGATGGCTGGTTCGCAAACTCGGAAATTCAGGGTTCCGACGGGGCAGGGCTCTCTGTACTGCTGTTGGACCAAACTCCTGGAACGACAGCCCAATC
>JBDNFT010000209.1:0-4254 GCA_041689695.1 Planctomycetaceae bacterium
CGCTGCCAGTATTGAAATGTTGAGCAGCAGTGAGACACCGATTGACGGCAGATTTTTCAGAAAGGACTTCATGGAAAGCTCCTGAAGTAGCGAATCAAACAAATAAAACGAAATGTAAAACTCGACCGAAGAAGCGGACTTGAAGCCGCCGCTGCGAAAAGTTCACTCTCAGATTGTACAAACACTCCGCACCTGATTTCAAAGGAACTCTGCATAATCCTCAGCGAAACGGGTTTAGGCGAACGAGACAGGCGGCACGGGGACAAAATACGTTAGATTGCACATTGTGCCTCAATTCCATAGAGAACCAGTTTTGCGTTGTTCCGATACCCCATGAGTTGTTATCGTTTCATATCGCTCTCTGTCGGCAGGATGAACATCATTGGTCACTATGGTCTCTCCGTCAAAAATGGCAGAAAAATCAAAGCCTGTCGGCTCAACCTGCAAGCCAGCCTTCAACGCACAGCCTGCAAAGGCTAAGGCGTCGGGGCAGGGTGCAATCTGCATGTGGCACGGTTTGGGTCTTGGCGGCTGGCTGAAAGTCCTCAGCTACAAGCCAAAATTTACGCCATCATACGCCTTTCGCTGGGCTTCCATTTCAGCCTTGAGCCTGCTGACATCCGCGCAAAATCTGCTTGAATCTGCCGTCTACGGTCGAAAGGTGGCTCGCACGCAAGTTGAGCACGCACCAATTTTCGTTCTGGGACACTGGCGCAGCGGGACGACATTGCTGCACAATCTGATGACGATGGATCCGGAGATGACGTATCCGAATCTCTATCATTGTATGTACCCCGGAAATTTTCTGTTGACAGAAAGCATTGTCCCGCCACTCACGAAGATGTTTATCCCTAAAACGCGTCCTATGGATAATATGGCAACGACCTGGCACACACCGCAGGAGGATGAAATTGCCCTGGCAATGGATTGTGGGTTGTCTCCATATTTAATGACGGCGTTCCCGATGCGTCGCGATATCTACGGACGGTACTTCGATCCGCGAGACATGACCGAAGAGGAGCGAACGACGTGGAAAGGTTCGCTGCTGCGATTGATTCAAAAGCTCACGATTCGCAAAAATCGGCCAGTCGTTTTAAAGTCCCCAAGTCACACTTTTCGCGTCGCCACGTTGCTGGAGATGTTCCCCAACGCAAAGTTTGTTTACATCTATCGTGATCCGTACGCGGTTTACAACTCTTCGATGCATTTGCGAAACACGATGTTCGCGGAGAACGCGCTGTTTCCTCAGGACATGGCAGGAAATGAAGATGAGATGTTTCTAAACTACGAAACATGCATTCGCACGTACGAAGAAACGAAATCTCTGATTCCGGCGGGCAATCTTCATGAAGTAAGATTTGAAGATCTGGAGTTAGATCCACTGGGCGAGGTTGCTCAAACCTACAAAACTCTGGGGCTCAAGAGTTGGGCGTCTGTTGAACCATTGATCAAACAGGAATTGCCAAAACTCACCGCCTACAAGAAGAACTCGTTCCGTATGGACAATGAGTTGATGCAACATGTTTACGGGCGGGTGAAGTGGATTTTTGACCGATATGGATATTCCAGTCGACTCGAAGAAACGGAAGTCCCGATTTCCTGAGAACTTTGATGCGAGTTACGTGGAAGTGGCCTGATCCGCATGAAATCTGCAGCGGACCTGCTATGAATCGTGGCATGAAAGTCTCCGTGTTACTTTTTTCAGCCGCCCGGGAAGTTGTCGGCAAAGAAGCCGTTGAACTGGAACTTCCGGATGCGGTAACCGTTGCGACGGCCCGGTCCGCTCTGCTGCAATGTTACCCAGCGTTGAACGCCCGCGCTAAGAACCTGCTGTGGGCGGTCAATAATGAATACGCCGGCGATGCTCGTGTCTTGCACGCGACTGACGTTGTCGCTTGCTTTCCTCCTGTGAGCGGAGGCTGAACATGATCACACTGACTCAACAGGCCATTGATTTTCCGTCGCTCACCGAATCTGTGCGTAGCCACAAGGCCGGGGCGGTTGTTCTGTTTCTGGGGACCGTGCGAGAATTCACCGGGGCGGCTCACACGGCATGGCTGGAATATGAAGCGTTTCCTGAAATGGCGATCGCCGCGATGCAGCGTCTGGAAGCTGAGGCAAGGCAAAAATTTGACGTCGTCGAAATGGCCATTTCGCATCGTTACGGTCGACTGGAATTGGGCGACATCGCTGTAGCGGTCGCTGTGAGTTCACCGCATCGAGCGCAGGCATTTGAGGCCGGTCGTTGGCTGATTGACACGCTGAAAGAATATGTGCCAATCTGGAAGAAGGAACACTACGCCGACGGTGCGACCGAGTGGCTTCATCCCGATGCGACTGCTAAAGTTGAACTCACTACCGATTCTCCGAACACTGAATCTGGGGACTATTAATGAGCCACACACAGTCATCTCGAAAGCTGATCGATCGCTTCGGTCGTCTGCATAACAACCTGCGAATCAGCGTCACGGACCGCTGCAATATTCGCTGCTTCTATTGCATGCCGGCTGACACCGTCGAGTTCATGCCCAAGTCGCATCTGCTGACGTTTGAAGAAATCGAACGGATTGTTCGAATCGGAACACAACTGGGAATTGACCGTGTCCGACTGACCGGTGGCGAACCACTGGTGAGACGCGACCTGAATGTGCTTGTGCGGCAAATTGCTGCCGTACCCGGCATTCGCGACATCGGGTTGACGACCAATGGCATTCTGCTGGAAGAACAAGCTCAGTTGCTGAAGGACGCGGGCTTGAAGCGGCTGAACATCAGTCTGGATGCTCTCGACCCCGGAATCTTCAAAGCTGTGACTCGCCGAGAAGGCTACGAACGCGTCCTTGCCGGAATTGAAGCTGCTCGGAAGGCCGGATTTTCGCCGATCAAGTTGAATGCGGTGTCAGTACGCGGGCTGACAGAAAATCAGATCGTGCCGTTCGGTCGGCTCGCCAGAGAAACCGAAACCATCGTACGATTTATTGAATTCATGCCTCTTGATTCTGACGGACAATGGCAGCGTGACAAAGTGCTGTTCGCGCATGAGATCATTGCAATACTGGAGGCCGAATTCGGACCGATGCGGCCTGTGCCGCCAAAGGCAAATGATGCATCGGCGATTCCATTATTGCCTGTTCTTGGATCCGTGGCGACTCAGGCACCCGCTCAGGATTATGAATTTACCGACGGTCGAGGTCGAATCGGTTTGATCGCCAGCGTGAGTCAACCGTTCTGCGCCAGTTGCAATAGGTTTCGATTAACCGCCGACGGCAAGTTTCGCAATTGCCTGTTCAGCCACGAGGAGACGGACGTGAAGACGACAATGCGGTCCGGCGGCTCGGACGATGCCATTGCCGATTTGATGCTGGAATGCATCGCGGCCAAGAACGAAGGCCATGAAATCAATACGGCAAACTTCGTGCAGCCCGATCGTCCAATGCATTCTATCGGTGGCTGATGGCTCGATCACCATTTCGGCGATTGGATTGCTAAAAGTCAGCGAGTTTCGACAATACGCTGGCTGACAGAGGAACAGGCGTTCGCTGAATCGCAGGATTCAGAGGAAAGTCCGGGCTCCACAGGACACGATGGTGGGTAACGCCCACCGTCCGCGAGGATCGGGCAAGTGCAACAGAAAGTAAACCGCCGATCGGCAGGATCGCAAGGTTCTGCAGGAGGTAAGGGTGAAACGGTGCGGTAAGAGCGCACCAGCGGTTCGGGTGATCGAGCCGGCTGGGTAAACCCCATTGGGAGCAAGGCTAAGCAGAAGGAACGGTCGTCTTCGGATTGCCACGAATCTGTCCGATTCGTCATACCTTCGGGTAAGCTGCAAGAGGTGTCGAGTAATCGGCATCCCAGAGAAATGAGCGCCCACGACAGAACCCGGCTTATCGTTCCTCTGTCGGCTTTCTACTCTTAATCTTACTCTTAATCCTAATCGATTAAGAGTAGGATTAGGAGTAAGAGTGAAGCCTGACTAAAAACAAACTTTTTACACCAATAAAACAGGATCAGACATGTCGCAACGAATTGTTATGCGCACGGGCGAAGCGTTAGTGGAAGATGAAGCAGGCTGGTCGGCTGCAGAACCAGAAGTTGTCATCGGAGAACTCGACGGTCCCGTCGGCACAGCAATCGCTAATCTCATGGGAGATCAGTCCAAAGGTCATTCGAAAGTGTTCGCCATCCTGAACTGTGATGTTCAGGTGCGACCAGTCACTGTGATGGTCAGCAAAGTGACTGTCAAAAGCGAGCGATACA
>JBDNFT010000210.1:0-5469 GCA_041689695.1 Planctomycetaceae bacterium
AATAAGCCGGACAGTACGTCTCTAAAGACTTACAAAGCCGATGGTGGTTACGCGCGGATTAAAGAAATCCTCAGCATGGCGCCGGGCGATGTCACGAACATCGTGAAGGACTCTGGCCTGCGTGGTCGTGGTGGTGCCGGTTTTCCGTGCGGATTGAAATGGACGTTTCTGCCCAAGGATCATCCGGGCCCGATTTATCTGTGTATCAACGCGGACGAAAGCGAACCAGGGACGTTCAACAATCGGATTCTGATGGAGAAAGATCCTCATCAGTTGATCGAAGGCATCCTGATTGCCTGCCACGCGATTCGATCGAGTAATGCTTACCTGTATCTGCGATACGAATACGGTCGCAGCTATCGCGTTCTGGATGCCGCGATCAAAGAATGTTATGCCGCAGGGCTGCTCGGGAAGAACATTCTGGGGACGGACTTCTGTCTGGATATCGTGCTGCATCGTGGAGCAGGTGCGTATATTTGCGGCGAAGAAACGGGCCTGATTGAAAGTTTGGAAGGCAAACGAGCATGGCCTCGTATTAAGCCGCCGTTTCCTGCGATTGAAGGGCTTTTTCGCAAGCCAACGATTGTGAACAACGTCGAAACGTTGTGCTGCGTGACTCAGATTTTGTATCGCGGCAAGGAATGGTTTCAGTCGATTGGAATTCCGCCGGATCCCAATAATCCACGTGATCCGGGTAGTTATGGTCCAAAGTTATACTGTGTCAGCGGCCATGTGAATAAGCCTTGCTGCGTAGAGCTGCCTCTGGGTGTGACGGCTCGCGAACTCATTGAAGAACACGCGGGCGGAGTTTGGAAAGGTCGCAAGGCCAAGGCTGTGGTTCCGGGTGGAATCAGCATGGGATTTCTGTCGGATAAGGAACTCGATACGAAGCTGGACTTCGCAGGTCCTGGCAAGGTCGGCTGTCTTGGACTGGGGACGGCGGCAGTTGTTGTCATTGATGATCAGACAAGTATGGTGGATGTCCTGTTCAACTGCTGTCGATTTATGTCCCACGAATCCTGTGGTCAATGTACTCCGTGTCGTGAAGGCACGGCGTGGATGACAAAGATTTTGACTCGTATTCGCGAAGGGCAGGGGCGATTGGAAGACTTGGATCTACTGACGGAAGTTGCGGGCTCGATGGGCATTATTCCGGGCACAACCATCTGCGGACTTTCTGATGGAGCCGCCTGGCCGGTGAAGAATGCGATCAGCAAGTTCCGTGGTGACTTTGAAGAATACATCAACAGTAAGCGGGCGACAGTGACGTCGGCTCAGACGCTGATGGAAGTGCATTAAAAATTGAAGATTTGAGATTTTCGATTTCAGATTTGAATCAATGGATCAGGTAACGGCATGGCAATAGTTACAGTCAACGGTAAAGACATCGAAATCGGCGCGAGTGAGCGGCTGAACTGTATCGAGGCGGCGGCAAAGGTCGGTGTTGAAATCCCGGCGTATTGCTGGCATCCGGAATTGTCAGTTGTTGCAAGCTGCCGCATGTGCCTGGTTGAAGTCGGCGACAAAAAGCCGGACGGCACAGTCGCGATGCAGCCTAAATTGGTTCCAGGTTGTCAGACACCAGCCAAGGACGGCACTGTCATTATCTCCGACAGCCAAAAGGTGAAAGACGCTCGCAAAGCGACTCTGGAATATCTGCTGCTGAATCATCCGCTCGATTGCCCAACGTGTGATCAGGCGGGCGAATGTTACCTGCAGGACTACAGCTTCAACTATGGGCGTGGCTACAGCCGTCTGAACGAACCGAAGAATATCAAGCCGGATAAGACTTACATCGGCGATCAGATCACGCTCTTCACAGATCGATGTATCATGTGTACTCGCTGTGTGCGATTCACTCGCGAGATCAGTGGATCGGCGGAGCTGCAGGTTGTCAGTCGTGGTTCACATGAAGAGATTGATATTTTTCCCGGTTATCCTGTGAACAATCCGTTGGCTGGCAACGTTGTTGATCTGTGTCCGGTTGGAGCGCTGTGCAGCAAAGACTTCTTGTATCAACAGCGAGTTTGGTGGCTCAAGAGTGCGTCGTCGGTTTGTCCGGGTTGCAGTACTGGTTGCAGCATCACGGTGGATCAGAATGAAGAACGAGTTTACCGACTTCATCCGCGTCCGAATGAGAAAGCTCAGGGGAGCTTCATGTGCGATGCCGGTCGTTTTGGTTGGAAGTACACACATTCCGATCAGCGTCTGATGTTCCCGGAAACCAGAACCAGTGGCCAGGTGACATCGACTGATTTCGACGCTGTATTAAGTTCCGCGCGAACTGCTTTGGTGAAGGCTGCTCAGAGTGGACCAGGCAAAATCGCGGCTGTGCTTTCACCGTGGATGACGGTTGAAGAAGCGTACTTGCTCGCGAGTTGTCTCAAAGGAATCGCGGCGGATGTGACGCTGGCGATGGGACCGGTGCGGGTCGAAGGTCAGGACGATCAGTTCCCGAAAGATATCAAGGGTAATGTTGTTGAGCCGGTGAAGTTCACAATTCGAGCTGAGAAGTGCCCGAACCGCGCTGGTGTGGACGCTGTGCTGACTCATTTCGCCGGCGATGTGATGCCGTTTGAAGAGTTGCTGCGATTGTCATCAGCCAGTAAGTTCAGTGCGGTTTATCTGGTTGGCGGTGATCCTGATGGCTGGATGACCGACATTCATGCTGAAGCGTTCAGCAAGGTTGAAACAGTCATCGTGCAGGACATTCTGTCGTCACCGGTTTTGAAACATGCGACACACGTGTTGCCGTCTGGAACATTTGTGGAACGTGAAGGAGTGTTCGTGAACCACAAAGGACTGGCTCAGTTGATTCATCGTTCCGTGCGTGGCCCCGATGGGACTCGCCCGGATGGACGTTTGTTGTGGGAACTTGCTGAACGTCGGGGATTAATTCAGATGGAAGCGTTGCGAAAAGAAATTGCCGCGACAATTCCGGCACTGGCGGCAATCGCAAGCCCGGAACTCAAAGGGCAGGGCGTGTTATTGGAAGAGGCGATAGCTGCAACTTTATAGGTGAGCGGCAGGTGTCAGCCTGCCGGTACGAAAACGTGGTAGCGAAGAACGGACGTTATTCAGCTCGCGGTTAAAAGAACGTGGTACCGGAGGGCTGACGCCGCTCCGCTCGCCGAATGAGGTTAGATTTATGCCAGAGATCCTGATAACTCTTTTAACAATCGCTGTCGTCGTCGGGGCGATACCGGGCGTCTGCAACTATCTGATTCTGCTCGAACGTAAACTGTCGGCATGGATGCAGGACCGTATTGGGCCGAACCGCGTTGGGCCGATGGGATTGTTTCAGCCTTTAGCGGATGGCATCAAGCTGTTGCTGAAGGAAGACGTGATCCCGCCGCATGTCGATAAAGTTTTGTTTTTGATCGCTCCGGCAATTTCTGTCCTGACCGCGATGCTGGCGTTTGCTGTTGTGCCATTCGGGCCTGTGAATGATCCGACAGTGCCGTCGTTTATCCGATTTATTATTGCGCCGAATATCGACATTGGGCTGATCTTCATTTTCGCGATCGGAAGTCTTGGCGTCTATGGCGTCGTGCTTGGTGGCTGGGCTTCAAACAACAAGTACAGTGCGTTGGGAGCGATGCGAGCGAGTGCCCAAGTGGTGAGCTATGAAATACCGCTGGGTATGTCGGTGTTGGGGATCGCGTTGCTGTCGGGCACGCTGAATCTCGAAAAGATCATGCAGATTCAGACCGACGGCGGTTTGATGAGCTGGAATATCTGGTTTCAGCCGCTGGCCGCGTTGATGTTTTTTACCGCATCGCTGGCCGAGGCAAATCGATTACCTTTTGACCTTGCAGAATGCGAACAGGAACTCATTGGTGGTTGGCATACGGAATACAGTGCATTGAAGTGGGCGTTGTTTTTCCTTGGAGAATACACGCATATGATCACGATCAGTTTCCTGACGGCGATTCTGTTTTTGGGTGGTTGGAGCTTCCCGTTTATCGCAGAAGCCACGAGTGCATATCCGGGTTTGTGGCTTGTGAAGCTGCTGATTCTTTGTGGCAAAGCATTTTTCTTTATCTGCGTGATGATCATGCTTCGCTGGACGATTCCTCGCTTTCGTTTTGACCAGCTCATGGAGCTGGCATGGAAGGTGATGATTCCTCTGTCACTTGCAAATCTTGTGATGGTGATGTTCTGCAAGCATTTCGAATTCAGTCAGTGGTGGCTGCTGGTGGGATCCTTGGCATTGTTCGCCGCCTGGGGCACGATCAGTGCAAAGTTGCGAGAGGCGGAACTGGCGGAACGGCCAGGGTATGTGAAGCGGAAAAAGGTTGTTGCGGCGGCTGCGACTCACGGTCATGCAGCAGGGCATCATTAGATTTGAAAATCCATCACGTTTAACCCGTGGCCGAAGGTTAGACCGTCAAATCCTGGCCTACGGCCACGGGTTAAACGGCAGACACTGAACACCGAAAACTATCTACATATGACTGAAACAACAACAAAACCGAAGAAGACGATTACGTGGGTCGAGGAGCCGGAAATGGGCTTCTGGGAATCCACGTTCGTCCCAGCGATCTTGAAGGGTCTGAAGACGACTCTGAAGCATGTCACCGATCGCAAAACTGTGACGCAGCAGTATCCCGAAGTGAAACCCGATCTTCCGCTGCACTACCGTGGCGTTCATCGTCTGAATCGCGACGAAAAAGATCGTGTCAAATGTGTAGCCTGCATGATGTGTGCGACGGCGTGTCCGGCAAACTGTATTTCGATCGAAGCGCAGGCTGCACCGCCGGAATGGCCTGATCGAGATAAGTTTCCGAAGTCATTCGTGCTGGATGAACTGCGTTGCATCTATTGCGGGATGTGTGAAGAAGCGTGTCCGGTCGATGCCATTGAACTCACCCACATCTACGACCTGACCGGCGAAACGCGTGACGCATTGTTGTTCGACATGGACAAATTGCTGAGCGTTTACGACAAGACCAAAGACAATCCTCGCGATCCGGTTCGTACGAAACGCGGGATTCTTGGTCCGGCGGCTGAGTTTGGTTCATTGCCGACTCTGGGCCCGGCGACTTCGGTTCCGGCAACTGAACGATCTGCAAAGAATCCAACCGCTGGCGTGATTCACGGCAACATGGAGACGCACTCATGATGGGTTGGATTCAACAGCATCCAATGACAATCGTTGGACTGGTACTGTGGATGATTGGCATTCTGTGGCTCATGCCTGGCAAGAATGCAACGAAGCCGCGACCTCACATGATTGGTGTTCTGATCACGGCTGTCGGCCTTGTGACGTTTTGCCTGTCGTGTGGGAAAGCCAATTCTGAACTGGCGGATGACGTTATGTTCTGGACCTTCGGCATCGGGGCGTTGATGAGTGGCGTATTGATGATTACAGCGCGCAACCCGGTGTATGCCGCGTTGTGGTTCGCTCTGGCGACGTTAAGTACCTGTGGATTGTTTCTGTTGCAACACGCTCCATTTTTGGCGGCG
>JBDNFT010000211.1:0-3501 GCA_041689695.1 Planctomycetaceae bacterium
CTCGGAAACCACAAATCGGCGGGCAGAAACAATGTCTTTTGACGAATGGCCAATTCGTCTTCCACCGTCGAACGCCGCTGCCGACCGTTGATCAATACGGTTCCTTCAGCGGGAGACGCCACGCCCGCCATGATGTTCAGCAGAGTTGTCTTGCCCATTCCATTGGGGCCGATAATCGCCAGCGTCCGCCCTGCCTCAACAGAAAACGAAATGTCATGCAAGATGGGCCGCAACCCAAAGTGGTGGTAGACTCCAGAAACCTGAATCATTTCGTCTCCTTAACAATGGCGTGCCCTGTCCAGGCGATACGTGACGACACGATTGAATTCTCGTGCATGAACCAAGATCGATGACACTATGACAGGATTCGGAAACATGAGCCAGGTCAGGGCAAAACGAAACCTGTCCTGATGTTTTCTCGCCATGAGAGCGAACCCGTGACGAAGTAGGCAGCCGTTTCTATACTCCGCCACTTGAAACGCCCATTCATTCAGTCATCCACACGATCGCAAGAATAAACTCCATGAAAGCCATTCGCCTCGAAGAACCAAAGAATTTTCAGTACGTAGACATCGCCGAACCAGGGCAGCCGGGTCCGGGGCAGGTTCTTGTGCGGACTCATCGGATGGGCGTTTGTGGCACAGATTTGAGCGGCTGGCTGGGTAAGTTTCCGTTCTTCAAGTATCCACGCGTTCCCGGCCATGAACTGGGTGTCGAAGTCCTGGCAGTTGGCGATGGGGTCACCAATGTTGCACCGGGTGATCGATGCAGTGTCGAACCATATATGAACTGCGGCAAGTGTTTTGCGTGTCGTCGAGGTCAGGGGAACTGCTGCTGCACGTTGAATGTCATCGGCGTGATGATCGACGGCGGATTGTGCGAACGCTTTCTGATTCGAGCGGACAAACTGCATCCATCAAAGAAGTTGTCATACGAACAACTCGCATTGGTCGAAACACTGGCAATCGGATGCCACGCGTCAGATCGTGGAGCATCAAAGACAGGCGACCACGTGCTGATCATCGGCGCGGGGCCGATTGGACTTGCCACGCTGGAATTTACTCGACTCACCGGCGCAACGGTGACCGTCATGGACATGGTGTCGTCGCGCCTGGAATTCTGCCGAAAGAACTATGGCATCGAACACACGATTGAATTCAAAGGCGACGGCAGTGAACTGGAGCAAATGCAGACCATCACCGGCGGCGACATGTATCTCATCGTTACCGACGCCACCGGCAATAAGCATTCCATGTCATCGGCAATGAAGTACGTGGCTCATACAGGATCGTTGGTTTATGTCGGCATCACGACAGAAGAAATCACTTTTTTGCATACAACGCTGCATCGTCCCGAAATGACGCTGAAGGCATCCCGCAACGCATTGCCATCCGATTTTGGTCGCATCATTCGTCTGATCGAAGACGGCACGATCAACACGACGCCATGGATCACGCATCGAACTCCGTTTCAGAACATGGTGGCAGAATTCGAATCCTTCACGCGACCGGAAACCGGTGTGTTGAAGGCAATCGTGGATGTTTCCGTGGCGTGATGCTTGTGATCCTTGTTCCGAGGCTCCAGCCTCGGAACACACTTCTTTGGAGGCTCCTGCCTCCGGGATTCTTGCTGGAGGCTGGAGCCTCCTGGCATTGCGTTCCAGGGCTGGAGACCCGGAACGAGAATAGGTGACTTACACATCCCGGATTGCATCGTTCGCGACACGCATCACATTGCCGCCGATGATCTTTCGAATGTCGTCGTCCGCGTATCCGCGCTGGAAAAGTCCGACCGTGTACAGCGGCCAATTTGTCCAGGCGAGACTATTCGTCATCTGAGCTGTTTCAACGAAATCATCTTTGGGCCAGAGCGATCGAAATGGTTCGCGTGATCGACTTCGTTTAGGCAACTTCCGATTTTCTTCACGCGAGTTCTGAGACGAGTATGCGACATCAGTACCGATCGCCACGTGGTCTGCTCCAAAATTCTTTGTGACGTACTGAATATGATCAAGCAGCGCGGAGATGTCCCCGGTGCCGCGCAGGAATTTTGATATGCAGCAAATACCGATGTAACCGCCAGAATCCACGATGGCACGAATCACTTCGTCCGGCTTGCTTCGAATATGCGGATGAATCGCCGCGCAGGTGCTATGACTGGCAACCACCGGCCGAGACGATACTTTCGCCGATTCCAGAGATGTCTGCCAGCCTGAATGAGCACAGTCCGGGATCACGCCGACTTTGTTCATTTCGGCGATTGCCGTGCGACCAAAATCGCTGAGACCGGCATTGGATGTTTCACCACAGCCATCGCCGATCATGTTGCGACGCTGATAAGTTAAGTGCATCATCCGAATGCCAAGCTGAAAGAAGATCTTCACATACTGCAGTTCGTCCTCCTTCGAAATCCACTCCTGCGTCAACGGGACTCCGTTGCCCGTCATGTACAACGCATGGCGACCAGCGGCTTTGGCTGCTTCAATATCAGCCGGCACAGCGGCCTTGCTGACAAAGTCCTTCATGATATCAGTGGCGAAGGTAAACCGTGCGAGGCGTTTAATCAGCCGCAGCGGGTCCTGACACTCCTGACCGGCGTTCTGAAAGATGCAGGTCACGCCGGACGCATTCCACGCATCGCGATACTCCTGCTGTTCGGCTGGGTTCGTGACACAACGTGTCATCGTCATGTCTTCCTGCAAATCTTCCAGTTCCTGACCCGACGCCCCGTCTTCCATCGCCGCGGCCATCGCAGAACCGTCAATCGCCGCGCGCGGTGAAAATCCGTACGAGTCGAACACAAGCGATTCCGCATGCAGCCGGAGACCTCGTTCAAGTTCGGCGGGCGTAGGTTTCAGAACCGCAAGCGCGGCTTCTCTTGCTTGCTGAATCTGCGGATTCAGATTTTGAGTCATTCGTTGGACCGGATCGTCTGCCACTTCTTTAACATCGGCCAGCGGATTTCCTTTGCCAGCCTGGACGGCGGCCATGGACATAACGGCGGACGACTGAAGAAAAGAACGTCTTTGCATGAGATCTCCTAAAAAAGGTTTATTGTATCCATGTCTATAAAGTTCTAAAAGGACTTCAATAAAATCGAAAATGTGCAATTGTCGATTGATCAGACTCGCTTTCGAACATCGACCATAAAACATTCAGCCCCCGCACGAGGCCATCGGTCTTGATGACCTGAATACGTTCGATCCGACTTCATCGGACTTGTCAACCTCACCCTTGGGCAGTGGGTGGCGTTACAGAACCGCTGCCTTACAATTCCTGTGCGATTCAGTTCGACGAACTAAGCTGGGATCGGAGCAGTATTCAAAACGCATTTCGATCGTAAGCGTACAGCAGTTCCATAGTTGACACATGGTCTACCGTGTCGGGTTTCGAGTATCGAAATCTGAATCGGGGGAGGCCAGTTTGATGAATCGATTGAAGGGTGCAGAGTTATCGGAATTGTGGCGGGCACGAGTGCGGCGGTTCGAAGTCGGCGGCCAGA
>JBDNFT010000212.1:0-9229 GCA_041689695.1 Planctomycetaceae bacterium
ATGGCGTGGACTTAAGGCGTAGCGGAAGTCGCCAAGACTTTCGGCACCCCGTGTTTGCAGGGAAAACCGAAACTCTTGGCGAGTTCCGCTACAAGAAAACATCCTAAGTCCACGCTATTGGACCCCGCGTCGGTGGAAGCGAGGTTTGGCAACTACAGAACTTTGTGTTTCCGTGAATACTCACTCTCTGGGGGCCATGAACTACGACTTGCTGCACTAATTACCCAGCTTCGCGCGGCTTTCTCGTAGTCGCGTGAGCATTTGGTGCACCGGACCGCGAAAACGAGTGCGGCTGGACATGGATTCCATGCGTGTGATGGCAGTATCAAGCGTTTTTCTGGCCTGGTCCGGTCGTTTGCCATCGGCATAGACCGTTGCGAGTTGCTGCAGCGTTCGGACCAGCGAAAATTGGTACAGCAGCACGTCCGGAAACTGATCAGCCAGATGCTGTTGGTGACTGACCGATTCCTGCAGCATTTTTTCGGCTGGTTCAGTCTGCCCCTGGAAGAACTGCAGACCGGCGATTCGAGCGAGGGTCATCGCGTAGAGGCTCCGATATTCCGGGACCGTCGGATGCTCTTCGACCAGTTCACGAGACAGTTGCTGCGACCGCATTAGCCGCTGCATGTCGGCGGGACGAAGTGATAACACAGTGCTAAGCGTTTCAGCGAATTCATACTTGAAGCGATCGGATGCGGGAAATTCCTGGTGTAGATCTTCGAGGATCTTGATTGCGGCCGACATTGCCTCGTCTGCCTGATTCTGGTCACGCGACATCTGAGCCAGTCTGGCTTTGTCTTTTGTCGCCTGAGCCAGCGCGATGCGGTACGCCACGTTCGAGGGTTGTTCCTTCGTCAGCGACTGCAGGATTTCAAACGCCTCGGTGTTGGCTTCCGCCTCGCGTCGCACTCGCTCAGCGAGTGCCGGGGACAGAGCCTCCGTCGCCGCTATGATTCGGCCCTGCAGAGGCCCCTTTGGACGCTGCCCTGGATCGCCCATCGTGCGTAGTCCAAACGAAACCACGCTGTTAATTGCGTTCGCCAAAACATACTTGCCGTCAGCGGACTCAGTCACAATGGGGTTTTGCTTAAGCACGGTCCGCAAGTCATCGAGCGTCTCGATTGCAGTCGTCAGCTTGCCGCGTTTCATGGACGTCAGCATTAACTGATGCAGGATCTCTGCCTGAGCCAACAAGGGACTGGCCTGGTCAGGATTTCTGGATGCAATGACTCGGTAGGCCTCCAGAGCAGTCAGATACGACTTTTGAGCATTCTCCAGGCGACCGAGTTGCTGCTGGATGTCGCCCACTCGCCGTCGCGCGATTGCGGATTCCATGCTCAGGTCCTTACTGTTCTCTGCCGCCAGTCGATCGAAGAATCCCAGCAGAGTCTCCAGCAGCGTGACGTCGGCATTGCTCAGAACCGCGTCCGTGGCGGGCAGGAGTTCTTCTTCACTCAAGGCGTCGAGCAAAGACTCGGATCGGCCGCGGGCGGCAATGTTATTGAAGACCTCTTCAAAGGCCGCAATGGCTAGATTCAGGTTTGTTTCCGCCCGCGCCTGCTCAAGTTCCACATTCTTCAGCGCGATGGTTTTTTCGTCCAGATTTTTTTCCGCTCGCTCGTATTGCTCATTTCTTGCAGTCAGAGTTTTCTGAATTCGCCGATAGCTGAACCCCAGAATGATGACAATCGTGAACAGCAGGAACAGCGTTGCCGCCGAAAGCGATGCGATCTGAGGATTGCGTTTTGACCAACGCCACAATCGCTCGATCGGCGTCACGCGGCGAGCATGTATGGGACGGTCTTCCAGAAAGCGGTGAAGGTCCGCTTCGAATTCCCGAGCACTCTGATAACGCCGCTCGGGCTCAAGCATGCACGCTTTAAGCGTGATTGTTTCCAGATCGGCGGGAATCTCGGGACGACTGCTGCGTAGCGGCGCGACGGATTTTCGCCCTTGTGCGTCGAGCACCTGCGGAGCCGCTACGGCTGGCTTCAGTGCGAGCAATTCGTAAAGTGTGAGGCCCAATGCAAAAATGTCGGTACGTATGTCCGCCTGACCTCGAAGCTGTTCCGGAGCCATGTAACGCAGCGTCCCGACAATTTCGCCGGTCTGCGTAACGCCATCCAGATCCGCCTGTCGCGCCAGGCCAAAATCGGCGACCCAGATCGTTCCGTCACGATCAAGGATGAGATTCGCTGGCTTTAGATCGCGATGCAGAATGCCTTGCCGATGTGCGTAATCCATCGCGTTGGCGACGTCAGCGATCAGGCGAGCAATGTTGCGAAAGTACGACCGATTCAGGCTGACGTCTTCAGCGGGACGTAACTGGTCAAGTTCATGCGAATCATCGTCCGTCGCCGCGTTAGCCCGCGTTACCGCGACACTCTCTGGATCGTCATCGCTGTTTTGAATCATTGTGACGGCCAGCGGGTCCGGGGTCTTCGAAAGGTCTCCGGACAGATCGACGGACAGATCGACGGACAACCCGGACTGCAGCAGATTCACGTCGGCTGAGGGCATCGTTCCGAGAAGCCGCAGTACGGCCTCATTTGAACCAAAGCGACGTGATGCCGAACTGCCGCCAGGCGTGTGTTCATCGGAATGCCCAACGGTCTCGGTGTCCTTTGCGGCCGAGAGTGTCAAGTTGGGTACGCGCCGCAGGTGATTGATAATTTCCGCCAGCGTGACTCCGTCAATCAGTTGCATCGCATAATACTGCAGGCCGTGGTCCTCACCGATTCCAAAAACGGGGACGATATTGCTGTGATGGAGGCTGGCCACCGATTCCGCTTCGCGACGGAATCGGCGAAGCTGTTTTTCGGAACCTGCAATCAGGGCGCTGATCACCTTGAGTGCCACGTGCCGCTTCAGCGATTTCTGGAGTGCCTCGTAAACGACTCCCATGCCTCCGCGACCGATCTCACGGATCATCTGAAAATCGCCCAGTGTTTCGGGCATCGAAAGTATCGACGAAGATCGTGATTCGCTTTCGCCCGACCGGCGATGTTGCTCCTCACGCTGATTGGCGCGTTCGACCATCTGTATTGAGGGGAATACAGCGCGGATCATTTCGGCATGCTCGGGGTGCGCGCCGCAATAATCTTCAATCTGCGGAGTTTCTCCCGAACGGATTCGTTCAGCAAATTCTTCCGCCAGTTGATCGACCGGATGTTGTTCGTCTTCAGACAGCATGCGGGCTCATTCCCTTTTCATTTGGCCGGGCCGCAATCGGAGTTCAGTCGCTGCATGATTTCACTCAAGCGGGCCGCGGCACGCAAGTAACGATTGCTCGCGGCTGTGGGAGTGAGCCCAAGAATTTCAGCGACCTGATTGTTGCCAAGCTGTTCGAAATGTCGCAGCGCCAAAACTTCCCGATCGACTTCATTCATCGAATTCAGCGCATCCTGCAACCATTGCATTTCTTCGGCGTGGACAGCCACCTGACTTGGAGATGTGACGTGATCAATCAGACACTGCGCAATGGAAAGACTCGTTCCACCGGAGTTGCCAGCGGATGAGAAATGAATTTCACGATTGACATCCCGCTTCTGCCGGAACTCCCGACGATGAACATCGATCAGCGTCTGCAGCGTCTGTTGGCGGAGCCAGATGAAGAACGAGACATCGGGCGATTCAAGGAAAGATGGCAGTCGCTCGGAAACTTCCAGAAACGCTTCCTGCAAGATATCAGCCGCGTCGATGCGACCTCGAATCCGCGGGTCCAGGCGAAAACTGACGATCCTTTCCAAACGATCGCGGTGGTTGGAAAACAACGTCGCGAGCGCTGACTGCCCGCCGTCTTTCAGCCATTGAAGTTCGTTGTCGTGAGATTCCGCCATGAGATGTTTACGTGGTCGAGTGAAGGGAATTGTTTTACGAACCAGAATCATCAGCGAGCCAAAGCACCATCCATTATTGCGATGATGTGGCTGCGATACCCGAAAAACACAATTGGGAACGTCACGGCTTCTCTAATTCTGCGATCCTGAAAGAATATTTTGAAAACGCCTGTGGATTATTACAGACCCGCGTCGGTACTTACCCTATCGGCGATCCGCTAAGGCTGGAAAAACACCGATAAAACGATGTAAGTGATTTCTGACAATTGGTTTACGACAAGGGATATTTCGATGAAAATTCAAAATGTGTTCTCTGGTGTGCTGGCGGTTCTGTTCTTGTCCACCACCGCTTTCGGTCAGGATGCTCCAAAACGAGAAGGCCAGGGAAATCGCCCCGGTCAGCGTCAACTGAGGGACGGAGCCGGTCCTGGACATGCGGGCGCGATGGCTCAGCGGATGCCGCTGATGATGGCTCTTGATGCTGACCACGACGGTTCATTGTCTGTCAGCGAGATTGAAAATGCATCGAAGGCACTAGCTAAACTTGATAAAGATGGCAATGGAATTTTGAGCTCGGAAGAACTTCGACCCGACTTTTCTGAAATGGCCCGCGAAGGAATGGCCCGTCAGGGTCAGGATGGAGCACCGACGAAAGAAATGATGGCACGGATGTTCGAGATGCGGGATGCCAACAAGGACGGTAAACTCACTGGAGATGAAATCCCCGACCGCATGAAAGAAAATCTGGCCCGCGTCGATGAAAATGGTGATGGTGCGATTGAAAAGGGCGAATTGGAAAAAGCCATGGCCCGACTGGGTGATCGCGCTGGGCAGCAGCGTGGTGCGAAGGGCGACAAAGATGGTGCCGCTGTGAAGCCAAAACGACCGCCGGTAGAATAAGGTCTGAAACGACGCCTCTGCCGCTCGCCATTGAAACACAAGACACAGAATCCATTGCAAGTGAGTCATGCCGATGCTGCGCTTCATAAATCGAAACTGGTCATCAGCGATTGTCGCCGTCCTGACGCTCTGTCTGACAACACTCGCCGAGGCGGATGAGAATTATCCGGAACCGACGGCGGAAGGCATCAAGTTCTTTGAAGAAAAAATTCGACCAGTGCTGGTTGATCACTGCTATCGGTGCCATTCGTCGGACGGCCAGGCGGTCCGTGGCGGCTTGTCAGTCGCCAATCGCACGGCGCTCCTGGCGGGTGGTGAATCAGGACCGGCCATTGTGCCTGGTGACCTCGAACAAAGCATGCTGTGGAATGCGATCAACTATGGCGACTTCAGCATGCCCCCAAAACAGAAACTGCCCGCTGAAACAATTGCGGACTTTCGCAAGTGGATTGAAATGGGTGCTCCCGACCCGCGTGTGCCGACGGGCATCGTCCTGAAATCACGCGTCACTGCGGAAGACATCCAGACGGGCAAAGAGTTCTGGGCGTTCAAGCCGCCCGTTGCACCGACGATACCTCAGGGCTCCGCATGGGCCACAACCAAAGTCGACCGTCTTGTCGAACAGCAATTCGCCGCCCATGAACTAACGCCAGCAGGTGACGCCGATTCCTATTCGTTTCTGCGTCGATTGCATCTTGATCTCGTCGGACTGCCGCCTTCACCGGAAACGATGGCTCAGTTTGCGGAAGCCTGGAAGCTGAACCCCGAACAGGCCATCTCCTCAGAAGTCGATCGCCTGCTTGGAACGCTGCAATTCGGCGAGCGATGGGCTCGTCACTGGCTTGACGTCGCACGTTACGCTGAGTCCACGGGAAAAGAAGTGGATGTCAGCTTTCCCAACGCATGGCGTTATCGCGACTATGTGATTGACGCCTTCAACAACGATAAGCCGTATGATCAATTCGTGCGGGAACAGGTTGCTGGAGATTTGTTGCCGGCGAAGACTGACGAGGAATGGGGCGAACATCTGATTGCGACTGGCTTTCTCGCTCTTGGCCCCAAGGCGTTGATCGAACAGAATCCCCGGCAGTTTCAGGCCGACCTGATCGACGAACAGATCGATGTCACGTCCCGAGTTTTCATGGGGGTCTCCGTTGCCTGTGCGCGGTGTCATGATCACAAATTCGATCCGATTCCTCAGACCGACTATTACGCTTTGGCTGGCATCTTTCAGAGCACCGAAACGTTCTACGGCGGCGTTCGCAGCCAGCGAAATCGGCAGCCGAGTAACCTGATCATTCTGCCGACCGACGATCCTAACCCGTCTGATAAGGCCATGACAAAGCTGGAAATTGCTGAACTCAAACAGCGTCGAGACGAACTTGAAAAGGAAGCGATTGAAGCGCGCCGGGCTCAGCGAATGCCTCAGACAAAGGAGACGGAGCCTCGCCGAAACATCGCCAATCAGTTTGTCCTGGATGCACAGGCCGCTCAACTGACCAGTCGTCTCAACAGCGTTGATGAAAACGGTAAACCTCTGACGGTTTGTATGGGTGTGCAGACGGCGGATCGGGTGAAGAACGCTCAGGTCCTGGTTCGCGGCGAGATTGATCAGCCCGCGCAGGAAGTTCCCCGAGGCTTTGTACAAGTGTTGAGTACCTCTGCGGCTGAGATCTCTCCAATTTCGTCAGGTCGACTGGAATTCGCTAAGTGGATGAGCAGCCCCGAACATCCGCTGACAGCTCGGGTCATGGTCAACCGAATCTGGCAGCATTTGATGGGTGAAGCCATCGTTCGCGAACCGGAAAATTTCGGAGCGTCCGGTCCTGGGCCGACTGATGCAGCCCTGCTGGATTACCTTGCCGTTAGGTTTGTTGAATCCGGCTGGTCCGTGAAGTCCCTCGTCCGTGAGATTGCAACATCGCGTGTTTATCGATTGTCTTCGCAGTTTGATCAGCAGCGTTTCGAAAAAGACCCTGACAATCTGTACTTTGCAAGAGCGAATACTCGCCGCATGGATGCCGAATCCATTCGCGATAGCATGCTGACGGCAAGCGGCCAGTTGGACACAAAGCGACCACGCGGCTCGATGATTGCTGAATTTGGATCGACGCTGATCGGCCCCAATGGGCCCGCGATTCCCGGGATGATGACGGGAACGCCTGGAACAACGGGCCAGCGTCCATCAATGATGGCGGCAGCGAGAGCTCGTCAGAGCGGCGGCAACATCTTTGATTCAAGCGTCTATTATCGATCCGTCTACCTGCCGGTGGCGCGAAACCTGCTGCCGCGATCTCTGGAAGTGTTTGATTTCGCCGAACCCAGCATGGTGATTGGCGAACGAGAGTCATCGAACACGCCGGCTCAGGCACTGTACATGATGAACAACGTCTTTGTGCTCGAACAGAGCGACGCTCTTGCTCGTCGCATTCTGAAAGAGGCCGAAGCCCCGGCGGACCGCATCGATCTCGCGTTTCGACTTGTCTACAACCGACCTCCAACCGATCAAGAAGTTCGAGCCAGCTATCAGTTCTTTCGAAGTGCGGACACAACTCCGGCCGCAGGCCGGGGCCGAGCACCGCGTTCGGCCAACGAGCAAAAATTTGTGGCACTCAGCGAGTTTTGCCAGGCATTGTTTGCTTCGGCGGAATTTCGATATGTGAATTAAGCCCTGTCCATCATTGCAGTCACACATGGTCAGCCCCCTCTTCCGGCCTACCAGCCACGTTCTCCCCCCTTGCAGTTTGTCGATTGAATCCCAACCCGAAGCGTCAGCGAGGGATGATTGGCGAAAAACGCTGGTAATTTTATCCCTCACTCACGTGTCGGGTTGTGAAAATCGATTAAATAGACAGTCTGCTTGCCAGGGGGGAGAAGGGACGATGCGGCAATGAGAAATGTTGCGTGCGTAAACTGTAACTTCCTGTATCGCGAAACACTCTTTCAACACCAAAGTGAATGCCGTCACTCCACAGGACCACTGCCATGCCAAGTCACACTCCAGGTTTTTCGCGTCGCGATTTTCTTCAAACTGCATCCGCCGGGTTTGGTTATCTGGCATTTGCCGGGCTGACGACTCAGGCCGCTGAGGCCGAATCGAACAATCCGCTGAGTCCAAAGCAGCCGCATTTCCCAGCGAAGGCCAAACGAGTGATCTTCCTGTGCATGCAGGGTGGACCTTCTCATGTCGATACATTTGACTACAAGCCGCAACTCGCTGCGGATGCCGGCAAGGGAAGCAAGTATGGCGGCAGCAAGCTGATGCCATCGCCGTGGGAATTTCGTCAGCATGGCCAAAGCGGATTATGGATCTCTGACCTGTTTCCGGATGTCGCCAAGCACTCCGATGAAATGTGCCTGATCCGGTCCATGCACTGTGATCAGCCCACACATCCGCGAGCCATGACGCAGATGCACACCGGCAACGCGCAGTTCGTTCGTCCTTCTCTCGGCGCGTGGACGCTGTATGGACTTGGCACCGAAAACGACAGCATGCCGGGCTTCGTGGCGCTCAATCCGCCCGCCGCATCCGCTCAAAACTTTGGCAGCGCGTTCTTGCCTGCAATTTATCAGGGAACCAAAGTGGGACGACCTCAGCAACGTGGCCAGGCAAATTTGCGCGGCAATTCTGGCGGACCATCGCTGCCCGACATCAGTAATCCTCGGCTTGCCTCTTCGGCTCAGCGCAAGCAACTGGACTTCATCCAGACCCTCAACAAACAAAAACTGGAACGGGAAGAACACCAGCCAGGCGTCGAAGGCGTGATCGAATCGTATGAACTCGCTTTTCGGATGCAGGACGTTTTGCCGGACCTGATGGACATCACCGAAGAGTCATCGACGACGCTCGATCTTTACGGCATCAATGGCGGAGAAACGGACTCATTCGGACGGCAGTGCCTGATGGCCCGTCGCTTCATCGAATCCGGTGTTCGCTTCGTCGAAATCACGCACGGCAACTGGGATCATCATTTCCGCCTCAAGACCGATCTGCCTGCACGCTGTAACGAAGTCGATAAACCGATCGCTGGTTTGTTGACGGACCTGGCGCAGCGCGGCATGCTTAAAGACACGCTGGTCATCTGGGGCGGCGAATTTGGGCGCACCCCGGATGCTCCCAATGGAGACGGTCGCGACCACAACAACAAAGGCTACACGACCTGGATGGCTGGCGGTGGCGTCAAAGGTGGAATCAGCTACGGTGCGACAGACGATCACGGCTACGCAGCCGTGGAAAACAAGTGCCACATCCACGACTGGCACGCCACCATCCTGCACCTGATGGGACTCGACCACACTAAGCTTACCTATCGCTATGCTGGTCGTGACTTCCGCCTGACCGACGTCTACGGGAATGTCGTCGAGGACATTATCTCCTGATCTGCGTGACGTCTCGCTCGACGAGTCGAAGCCATCGGCGAGGCAGTCATCGGCGAGGCAGTCAATCAGCTTCGAACCCGGGAAACAGTTGGCGGCCTCCTCGCATCGGG
>JBDNFT010000213.1:0-2477 GCA_041689695.1 Planctomycetaceae bacterium
CATTTATGGACAGCGGTATCTGAATGACGGCGATCCTGCATCACTGCAATTGCAGATCCAAGCAACTCGCCGCGCGCTGTCGCAACTGACTCCGGCCGGTTGCCGGTTTCCACAGTATCGCTGCCCGGAATCTTACTTCTGTGAAAACGGCGAATGGATTCCGAACGACATTACGCCACTGTTGTGGACTCAGGGAAATCTTTGGCAAGCGTTGATGATGCTTGAAAAATCGCTGGCGAAATGATCCCCACGCATGTCTCCTCTTCCCCTTGCAGGCTGTCGATTTAATAGTAAGCACCCACGCACAAGTTATCGAGCAGAATTCGTTTAACGGCGAGCGGTAGGCGTAAGCGAATTACAAGTCCACGGGTGCCTTTTCGGCCCCACTGGCCCTGTGCCAGTGAACCGCAAGGTTTGGAAACTAAGCATTCGACAGCCTGCGATATTGGGGGGGGAGAGTGACAAATGCCACAGGAGGCAAGTGGTGCCGCCCGCTGGCAGCCCGCAAGGACAAGGCGACGGCAGATATTGAAAGACTCTTCTGGCCTTTCGGTTTTGCGAATAGCGTCGCAAGCCGTAAAACGCAGCCTTTGGCATTCATCACTCGGAGAATGATGGCTACTATACTTGCAGTACGAATGCAATTAGGCGCGAGCCGCGGTTGAGAGTTTGAAATACACTGGCAAAAAAACAGCTAGCGGCTGGCCGTTCATCTTCAGGAGCTACTTTCGTGTGCGGAATTGCAGGTGCCCTTTGGTGGAATCCGTCAAAGGCTATTCCTGCGCAGATACTGCAACGCATGACAGACAGTATTCGGCATCGTGGCCCCGATGCCGATGGACACTACTTTTGGCGGCCCGAAACAGCGAAAAATCCAAGCGGCGTGAATTCTGCATCCGGTTCGCAAGTCAGCGGTGTCGCCCTGGGACACCGACGCTTAAGCATCATTGATGTCGCAGGCAGCGCGCAACCGCTGGGTAACGAAGATAACAGCATCCAGATTGTCTTCAATGGCGAAATCTACAACTATTCAGAACTGCGTGTTCAACTGATCAACGCCGGTCACAAGTTTCGCACTGAGGGCGATACGGAAGTCATTGTTCATCTCTATGAACAATATGGTCTGGATTTCGTAAAACATCTGCGAGGCATGTTTGCACTGGCGATCTGGGATTCCAATCGGCAGCGGCTGGTGATCGCACGGGATCGAGCTGGTAAGAAGCCCTGTTATTATCGCATGGAAGACGGTCGATTGTCGTTTGCGAGTGAACTCAAAGCACTGCTGCAGATTCCTGATGTTCCTCGAACGCTCAATCGACAGGCCGTGCTGCAGTTTCTAATGCTGCAATACGTGCCGCATCCGCATTGCATTCTGGAAGGATTCCACAAACTGCCACCAGCGACCATCGCAGTATTGGAGAACGGCAACTTGTCGCTCCAAAGCTATTGGTCGGCTCCATTCGATCAGCCAGACCTGAGTCGAACCACCGTTGATGACTGGCGCGAAGAACTGGATTTCACATTATCCGAAGCCGTTCGTTTGCGACTTCGCAGCGATGTGCCTCTCGGAGCGTTCTTGTCCGGCGGCATTGATTCAACCGTCATCTGCGGCCTGATGCAGACGCAACTGGATCGCCCCGTGCAGACATTTTCCATCGGCTTTCCTGTCGCTGCCTTCGACGAACGTGCGTACGCGCGGAAGGCATCGCAACATCTCGGCACGGAGCATCACGAAGCGGTCGTCACGCCGGATGCTTTGTCGACATTGCCAAAACTGATTTGGCATTACGATGAACCATTTGGCGACAGCTCCGCCATCCCCACCATGTATCTGTCTCAAATGACGCGCGAACATGTGACCGTGGCGTTAACCGGAGATGGGGGCGATGAATTATTCTGTGGCTACGAACGATATCGAGCCGTCAAAGTCACCGGTATGACGGACGTTTTGCCTCGCTGGCTGCGTCGTTTCGCATCGTCCATCATTTCGCGACTTCCAGCGTCTGCCGAACATCGTTCATTTCGCCGTCGTTTAAAACGTCTGATGGAATCGCTCGCACAAGATCCGGAACAGCGTTATCTGAACTTTATCACCATCTTCAATTCGTCCAGATTGGAATGGCTGGTCACGCCCGAACTGTGGGCCCTGGCAAAGAATGACGATCCAGCGGCGTGTATTTTTGACGCTTACAAATGTTATCCCACACGCGACTTTGTGACTCGCACCACAGCCACGGATCTGCAGACCTATCTGCCGTGCGACATTCTCACAAAAGTGGATATCGCCAGCATGGCGGCGTCACTGGAATGCCGTTGCCCAATGCTGGATCATCATGTGATCGAGCTTGCGGCTCGCATGCCGATCGCAGTGAAGCAGACGCTGAAACAGTCCAAGAAAGTGCTGAGCGAAACTTTCAGCAGGTTGATTCCCAGGGACATTCAGTCTCGCAAAAAAATGGGCTTTGGCGTTCCGATCG
>JBDNFT010000214.1:0-4192 GCA_041689695.1 Planctomycetaceae bacterium
GCCGGGTGCAATTGGTAGTGCAAATCATGCAGTATCTAAGCGTATCGCAGTAACCACAGCGGCAGTTCCTGCCACGGGCTCAACGAAATCCTGTAGGTCCTTTCTGCCGGAAAGGACTTTCGCCGCAAGGCGAAGCGTACGCGGGATGCATCGCAATGGAACAGAAAATCGTTGCTGTGATCTCCGTCGGCCCGACTGTGACGTGGCATCTATTAATGTCGCTGGTCGCGGCGGGGCCGCGAAGTCCTGCTCGGCAAGCAGGACCTACCAAAACGAAGCAATCCCAATCGCAGGGGATACGATCGGGATCACGTTTGATAGGATTGTTTTGGCTCAACAAATCCTGGTGTAATATCACAAGGTGAAGAGTCATAAAACTATGTCGCTCCACCAAATCAGAACTCCAGATAAACGATACGTCCGGGGATCAGTCGTACAAAGCGCGTTGCATAAGGTTCAATATCCTGCGGCGTTTCGCGAGCTTCAACACGGACGATTTGACAGGCTCCCACATCCAGCGGGCGTGTGGATTCGAACAACCAGATACCATTCTTCATCTTGATGCCACCCATCACGCCGACTGAAAGATAAGGCACGGTTCCGTTATCTTTGACGGCCAGCATTCCGGCGCGAGGATGTTTGTCCATCGGTACTGGGTGTGAGACGCGTGTGTAGGTCTGACCTATTGTGCCCTTCGGCGCGATTCCCAATTCGCCCATGCCGTACGGTCCTGCAGCGATTGGCGGTTCAACAATGCCGCCCTGCATGAAGCCGCTGTCTTCATGACCGCCGCTGACTTCATAGCCACCATCCGTCATGGAGTCCATCATTTGCGGGGCTCTGGCGAAACCGCCGTGGCTTGGCATAGCCTTGCTCACCGTCTGCACGGCAACGCGGTCAGCACCATGGACGTTTCCCGAAACGCCAATCGCCAGACATGCCAATCCGCAACACATCACACAGCAGAATTGTCTGCTCATTAAAGGCTCCTCTGTTTCCGAAGTTTGATAGACGGCAGACACCTGTGACATCACAGCTCAAACCGCGATTGTCTGAAACCTACCACGTACCATTAACTTCAGGAGCTGGAAGTCGCCTTGTCGAAAAGATTTTGTCTTCTTCTGTTCAGGTTCCTTGCGTCAGTCTGAGTAGCCAGGACAGCCGGGTCAGGCTGACTTGTGCAACAAGTCAGACCTGACGCAGGGTGACGATCATGACGAGGACTTGTGAATATCCCGAAAAGTACGTCAGGCTTTCCAGCCTGACATGAAGCTCTACAAGTCGGCCTGGAAAGGCTGACGCACTCTCAGCAATGATGCGCGCCCTTGCAGTTCACGTAGACAGCATAGACGGACTGACTCGCTGTCATGAACAAGCGATTCCTTTTTGTTCCACCGAAGCAAACGTTGCTGCAGATTTCCGGCAGAAGAATTTGTCCAATGCGAGTTCCGTCTTCGCCTGCAAAAATATGAACACCATCGTAACCTGCACCGACCCAGCCTGCACTGGCCCAGATGTTGCCATGGACATCGCAGCGAATGCCATCCGCAAACCCGGACTTTGTGGTCTGATCCGGCATCACCAGATCCATGGACGCAAACGTTCGCCCTTTCGCCAGTTTCCTGCCGTCCACAACATCCCAAACCTGAATCTGTTTGGACGCTTCTTTATAGTGCGACCATCCTGTGTCGGCGGCGTAGAGTCTTTTGTAGTCTGGTGAAAAGCACAGACCGTTCGGCTTGAAGAGTTCATCCGTCATCTTGAACAGTTTGCCGGTACTGGCTTCAATGCGATAAATCGCTTCTTTCTGATTCGGCTGGGGCGAATCGTTTTTTGACAGCTCGCCTTCATAATCCATCAATGCCCCGTAGCCTGGATCACTGAACCAGATATCTCCGTTGGGATGCACGACACCGTCGTTTGGAGCATTCAGTGGCTTTCCTTCAAATGAATCCGCCAGCACCGTTCGCGTACCGTCGTAGTCATACCTGGCGACCGCGCGTGTCAGATGCTCAAACGAGATCTGTCGTCCCTGAAGATCAAACGTATTGCCGTTGCTGTTATTCGCAGGATTCCGAATAGTGCTGACGTGACCATCGTCCTCCAGCCAGCGCTGCTGAATATTGTTAGGGATGTCGCTCCAGATCAAATATCGCCCAACGCCATTCCATGCCGGGCCTTCTGCCCACAGCGTATTCTTACTGTGATGGATGCGCTGAATCGGAGTGTTGCCAAGTTTCAGTTTATCGAAGCGGTCGTCGAGTGAAACTAAACGTGGATCGGGATAGCGGACCGGTGCGGCGTCATCATCAAAATCATCCGCACTTAGCATTCGAGCAGCCGTGAGAGTCGCAGCCGTCGTAAACGTTGCCGCGCTTGCCAGAAACGCTCGACGAGCAACACCGGGACTTTGAGATTCACATTCGGTTCGATCGGCCTTTGTCGATACAGTTGACTCATTCGGATGTGTCATGGCAGGAAACTCCTGAGAAGGGTGGGATGTCGGAGAGCGTCAAAGCCAGGGAATTCGGCACGCACTTCAGTTATTATGGCGAATCGCCAGGCCGACTCCCAGCGAACGAGCGGTCAACTTTGCAGATTCGATTTGTGACGACCGCGTTGGCGGTTATCATGCCGGAAAAGCGAACCAAAAACTATTTAGCCAATGAAAATAGGGGTAGTGATGTCGTCTAGATGGTATTACCAACTGATGATCGAGGAATTTGGTCCGGTCAACGCTGAGCAGTTGCGAGAACTGCTGGAGTGTGGAACATTAAGTGACGGTGACCTTGTGCGTCAGGAATCCAGCGAAATATGGATCCCGATTTCTGATGTTCGAGAGTCTCTGTTCGCGGATGACGATTCACGTTCGTTCAACGAAGAAATCGGCGACTTGTCGGAACTGGCGTTTGAATTCGAAGACTCCGGCCCCACAACAAGACGCGGTGCATACGCCGAAGACGTCGATGCAGATATATCACCATCGATTGAAACATCCACGCCCGTGGCACCGACTTCATCTTCGGCAACTTCATCTTCGGCAACTTCGTCACGGCCAGTTTCGTCGCCGCCAGCAACGCCACCACCCGAAAGTCGTCAGCAAGCACGGGAAGAACACAAAGAGGAATGGTTTTGCGAATCTCTTGGTCAGGTCATGGGGCCAATGTCGTTCGAAGAACTTATCGAACTTGGCAAAGGCGGCGCGCTCGATGCAAATGATCGCGTGAAATGTGGTGAACGGGGTCTCTGGAAGATCGTCGAGCAATTGCCGAGTGTCATGCGAGCTGTCGCACTTTCCCGAGCCATCGAGGTCGATCCACAAATGGTCTCCTCGACGACTCAGAAACGTCTGGGCGATGCTGCGTATGCCGCAATGGTGGATAGCCCTGAAGTCCCTGAATTAACACCAGTTCCGCAACAGCAGTTGCAGCCACCGACACCCACAGCGGCCTCACCAACTGTAGCTGCCGCAGTCGCCGCCGATCAGCCGCAGCAAAACGAAGCAGCCTCTGCCACGGACTCGACTAAGACTTCGACTAAGACAGGAAAAACGAACGCGACAAAACCTCGACCCAAACGTCGCAAGAGTGCCAAGGGCGAAGACGCACTGCTGGACGAAATTTTTGACGACGTCTTCAATGACGACAACGCGCCGATACTACCGAAGACACCCATGCACTCCATGGCTGCTGCATCAACTGCCGCTTCGGCTGCAGTACCCGGGAATCCTCCGTCACCTAATCAAGCTCTCCAAAATTCAGCGGCGGCAGCGGCATACGGTGCGTCGCCATCTTCATCCACGATGTCATCTGGTTCCAACTCAGCCGGTCTGGCCGCGGCAGCGATGGCCGCACGACCAATCTCAACTTCGAAAAGTTCCGGACGTTCATTCGACTTTGATCCCAAAGTGATCGGCATGTTCGTCGCAATTTTGCTGGTGGGAGCTGGCGGATATTATGTTTGGCAAAGCGGGATGCTGTCCGGATCGATGAACGGCAATGGAAGTTTCGATCGAACCGGAGCAGTCAAGGCATTGGAGGCCGCCATGGCACGCTACAAGGCCGTCGGAAGCAGCCCGTCTGAAGACGCATGGAAGCAGTTTTCCGTTAAGACAAAACTGGAGATGTCAGCTTTGTTTAAATCGGTGTACGAACGAGCCGGTGCGACGCCTCAAGGAGCGGCCTGCCTTGCA
>JBDNFT010000215.1:0-3939 GCA_041689695.1 Planctomycetaceae bacterium
AACAGGTCAGTACGAAACGCGACGCCAGAGCAGTTGGAAGAACTCGCCAAGCGGCTTTCCTCCATTGCAGAGAGTGCGCAACTCAAACAAGCTGGGTGGGTGGAATCACATCATTTCCCGCCTGACATCACCCGCGCCGTGCGCCTAACAATGGCGGATTTGTTCGGTGATTTCGTCTCTGCTGACGAAATTGGCGAATACGGAATGAGCAAAGTTTGGGAGCTGCTGCAAACAGCGGTTGACCGTCGCGAATGGCTGACGAAGATCGACAGGCCAGCCGATAACTCGGCGATGCTAGTCCAGCCTGCAACGCCACCGACGCTGCCATTCAGACTTCACTTGTGCGACGTCCCGCAAACGTTGAAACGCGATGGTTTCAAGAACCCCGTTACAATCACAAACCCGGTGTATTGGTCGCTGATGGAAGCGCTGATTGATGCGGCGCCAAACGCGATTCCGAAAGCGAAACTTCAACGGCTGTTTTCATATCCGAACGATCGAAACAACTCTCCAAAAAAACTTAGAGACATTATCGACGCACTCGGTCTGACCGTCCAGAATTGGACACTGACCGACGCTAAACCCTGAGGGTACAATTTAGACCCTGCGAGGGTACGACTTGTACCCCGGCAATCTGAATACTTCCTTGAACAGTTCATGCAACCCATGCAACCAGTTCAAGGATTTTTTTATGGAATGGCATTCATCAACGGCAGTGGCAAAGCGCTACGATTTAGCCGTCGCCACAATTATCGGTCACATCGAAGACGGAACGCTCGGAGCGATCAACGTCGCTCGCCGTGGTTCCGTTCGCAGGCGGTACAAGAGCAGCGACAAGCATCTGGCTGAATTCGAAGCGGCAAGGGAAAACCCAAAGCCAGCGGCCAAAGAAGCGAAGACATCCCGGCGCACGGTCGCCAAACCGGTGAAGGACTACTTCGCAACGACTGGCGGTACGAAATGATATACGTCCCCGCCGATCTGGAAGACGCGATCAAGGACGCCTTCAAAAAACACACTCCGCTCAAAGATATCGCAGCGAGGACTGGATTCAGTCTGGAGGATCTGGACGAACTGCTCGGACTGAAACCAGCGACGCCAGCGGCTGCGGAAGCGGACTTCGATTTGTGGCGCACGAACGAACTGGACGGGCTGCTGTAGCCCCAATTTTTTCAACCAACTACGAAAGGAATTTCAGACCGATGAAAAATCAGATAATCAAACTCGAAGGAGTGCCACTTGAGACGCTGGCAGAGTTTGCCAATGACGCTGGCGAGCAAGCTGAGAAACACGCAATAGGGGCGGTCCAGTTTGCTTTGCAGGCCGGGAGAGCATTGCAGGCGGCAAAGGATCAAGTGCAACATGGCGAGTGGCTGGCGTGGCTGGGAGCGAATTGGAATTATCATCAGGTGACGGCAAGCCGCTACATGCGTTTGGCAAATCAAACATGCGTGTTTAATTTGAAATCGGCAGCGAGTATCAATGAGGCCCTGCGGATCGTGGCTGAAGATCCAGAGACACCTAAACAGACTCGGAGCAATAAGGCGGGTGTCACAGTCATCGAACCTGATCAGGTGAAGAAGACTCCGGACGTTGAAGTTGTGCCAGTGGCGGCAAGCGATCCAGTGGATACCGAGAATCAGGACACTGGAAGGATGCTCGAGGAAACCACTGCAGCCTATGGCACAGCGGAAGGCATCGACGTTGTGGTCGAACCAAGCGTTTCCCCTGGCTATGCGTATCTCAGCATTCTGATCGGAACTGAATGCGTTTGGCTGAAGCGGCCAATCATACGCAAAGGAATTCCAGTGCTGCTCAGAGGCGAGATCCCGGCGGATGCTCGCCTGTCATGGGAGTTCACAGAGAACGCAGACAGAGTGAATCAGGCTCTATTCGCCATCACGTAAGAAAAGCCTGACGTGGGAACGCCAGGCTTCTCAGATTCTTTCAACCGCCGCTGCAAACGGCGATCAACAGCAACAATCAAGACGGAACGAAAAATATGATAACCGATACAGCGACCGCAGAAAAGCCTGACTTTGACATCGTCCCAGATTACGCGACGATGACATCACAACAGATGCTCGTCGAAACGCTCAATGTGTTTCACGGCGGCGATGTGGTCGAGATCCGGGCACTGGATGCTGAAGGCCGTGGCAAGCGAACAGACTCAGGCTACTTCGACGACTACGCAAAAGCTGCTGACGTGGTGCAGAATTACGTCAGGGATGGCCGAACGAAGGGCGTCTACTTCGTCCTGAATCTGATCCTGCCTGAGTTGTTGGCGCGTGCTGCGAATCGAATTGAAGAGTGGGCGAAAACGTCAACCTCGGATAATGCTGTAACGTCACGTCGATGGCTTTACATTGACTGCGATCCAAAGCGGCCGGCGGGTATCAGTTCCACCAATGATCAGGTTCAGCAGGCACTGCAACGCGCGGCTGAAATATCTGAGTGGCTGAGATCGCACGGACTATGCGAGCCGATAACCGCGATGAGTGGCAACGGTGCTCACCTTCATCTGCCGGTCGATCTGCTGAATGACAAGGACAGCGAATCCACGGTCAAGGGCGTACTGCGAACACTGGATGAGAAGTTCTCCGATGAACTGATCAGTATCGACCAAACGGTAAGTAACGCTGCCAGAATCTGCCGACTGTATGGCACCATTGCACGCAAGGGCGATAGCACAGCGGACAGACCGCACAGGATGGCGAGGCTGTTGCATGTGCCTGATTACGTTCGGATGAAGACTGGCGACGTCTGCGACATCGGAGCATTGCAGGCCGTGGCGGCGATGAGTCAAGAAAAGAAGAAACCACCAGCGGCTGCGGTGCCGTCAACAGGTGATTTGCAATCTCGGGTTGACGTCGCAAAATATCTCGGAGATCACGGCATTGAATACACCGTCAAGGAAAGCGGCGAATTCACAAACTACGTTTTGAAGGAATGCCTGTTCAATTCTGATCACAAGTCGCCAGATTCGTACTTCACGCAAGGTTCGCGCGGCGGGATTGCTTACAAGTGCAGTCACGATACTTGTCAGGGTAACGACTGGAAAGCGGTCAAGGCGATAATCGGCAAGCCACGTGCCGACCAGTATGACCCGCCATTGACCAAAAAAAACAGTAAGCGAAAGCGTACTCAACCTGAACAGACCGACGCAGATGATGGCCAGCAACCACCAGACATTAGCGAGCGTTCCTACGATGCGACCGACTTAAACGACATCGGCAATGCGGAGCACTACTCGACCGCATACGAAAACGAATTGCGATATTGTGCCGCATGGAAAAAGTGGCTTGTGTGGGACGGGTGCCGATGGAAGATTGACGACGAAGAACGTCCATTGAAGCTGGCCAAAGAACTCGTTCACACGATGTTTAACGATGCGATGGAACTACACGGCGGCGAAGTCTTCAAACATGTGTGCGATTCAGCGACCGCATCGCGATTGCGAGCAATGATAGCGCTTGCAGGTCCAGAATTGCCGATCCGCGTTGAAGACTTGGACCGGGATTCATGGGCGTTGAATTGCAAAAATGGCACCGTCGATCTGACAACGGGCAAACTTAGACCGCATGACCGCGCCGACGGTATCACAAAACTCTGCCCGACGGAATTTCAACCAGACGCAGAATCACCAGTCTGGACGCAGTTTCTACGCGACGTTTTCGCAGATGACTTTGAGCTGATTACGTTCGTTCAACGCTTGTTCGGTCAGTTTCTGACGGGCGACGTGAGTGAGCAAAAGTTGGCTCTGTTCTTCGGCACTGGTGCGAATGGAAAGTCAACGCTACTCAACGGATTCATGGACACTATCGGCACCGATTACACGATGCAGTGTATGCCGGATTTCTTGATGGAAAAGCAAGGCGAGAGTCACCCGACCGAAAAGGCCAGTCTGTTTGGAAAACGATTTGTGTCATGTGTCGAAAC
>JBDNFT010000216.1:0-2721 GCA_041689695.1 Planctomycetaceae bacterium
TTCACGATAAAACGACGGCGGCAAGTGATCTCGAACGTCCCTGATTTGTTCAAGGACGACATAATAGTTGTCCACAAGCCAGTCATTCACTGACAACGAAGGATGATCCTGATCCGCCAAACTCAAACAGGCAGCGTATGCCGCCTGGATCGTTTTCACATTGTCGTTGTAGCGTTGTCGAAACTTCTTCGCGAGATTGGCGGGGCACGAGGAGATCAGCAATTCCGTCGCCAGATGCCGTGCGTACGCATCCAACTGCACCGTACCAAAAGGGTCTCTCGATGTGACGGCATCAGATGCTTTGGCATCCGAAGGTTCTGGATCTACCTTTTCAACAACGCTGATTTCTCCACTGCTGCTCACGACTTAACCGCCTGTTGTTTTGATACTGTGTGAGAGTGATCTTTTGACTGCTCAATTCAATGGTGGAGTCAACCTTCAACGCGGTTTACCGAAGACCAGTCGATTGAAATCCGCGGGAAGCAGCCGAGAGAGCTTTTCCTCAACCATTCCCGTGGTTCGCTGAGAAGACCGCGCATCGACCACAAGGCGTTCCACGCCATCAAAGTCCTGTCCGGCTCGAAACATAAAAGCATCCTTCGAAGCAGTCTGTTGAAGTTCGCTGAGTTGTGGCATGAATCGCTCCCTCTGAATTGTGTCAATTGGCAATTGTCGGTTCGAGAATGTGACGAATGTTTCATTCACGTCGGACCTCTTTGCAAAGACTGTGCCGCAGACGTTTTCATCGGAATCCGTGAACTTTCACGAGTCCGGAAGTCAGGTTCAGGCAGCCCGGCGACGTCAAATCGAACCGCGTGGTCGATCAGCGATCAGTCGCCGGTCACTCTGCCCACGGTTTGTAAAACAAACCAGAAAAAAGCGGATCCGCCATTACCTGCAAGCTTCGCAGCAAACGAATCATCCAATTCAAAAACACGGTTTGCGCTATCCCACCAACGGTTTTTGTGGATGAACGCTATGGAGGATCGCGACGCACCCTTCACAATTCAAACATTGCGATTGGCACACCAATTGCAACGCCAATTCAACAGGACTCTACATGGCGTCTCCTTCTTACAAATCGCGAAATAGGTTTAACATGTTTGTTTTGGAAACAGTATTGACCGAAGGAATCTCGCAATTGTCCTATTTAATCTGTGACACTGACACCGGTCGCGCCGCCGTGATTGACCCGCGAACCGACGTCGAAATCTACGAGCAGCTCGCGCGAAAACACGGCGTCGCGATCACTCACATTTTTGAGACTCACATTCACGCAGACTTCGTATCGGGAAGTCGTTCGCTCGCCGCACGGTTAGGCACCGCCAATATCTGGCTCAGCCATGAAAATGCGGATTACCGGTTTCATTCAAAATTCGTCTGCAATGGGGATAGCTTCGAGTTCGGCGGATTCGTACTTACGGCACGTCATACGCCCGGTCATACGCCGGAACACATATCCTACGAAATCTGCGAGGCGAAGAACCCCGATACGCCATTTGCGGTCTTCACAGGCGACTCGCTCTTCGTGGGTTCCGCCGGACGGCCGGATTTACTGGGAGGCGATCAGACGGAAATACTCAGTGAAGCGCTTTACCGCACGCTATACGACTACTATCTGAAACTGGAAGATTTCGTCACAATCTATCCTGGACATGGTGCCGGCTCTGCCTGCGGAGCGAATATCGGTGACCGACTGACAAGTACAATCGGATACGAACGGCGGACGAATACCTTCCTGAGATTTCCGGACCTGCCAGCGTTTCAGGAGTTTGTCATCGGCGATGCTCCGCCCGTTCCGTGGCATTATCCCGAACTGAAAAAAATCAACGCCGATGGCCCGGACATTATGGATCGGATGCCAACGATCCCTGCGTTGCCGCCAGCGGACTTTCGCAAGGCGATTCGTCTGCCGCGTGTGACAACGATCGACACGCGATCGATGTTGGCGTTCGGTGGCGGCCACGTATCGGGAGCGATCAATATCGGCGACCGACCGGAAATGTCGGCATGGGTCGGGCAAATGTTCGATCTTGAGCAGCGTCTGTTGCTGATCGTCGATGACGACAAAGACGTCGAACGCATTCAACGACTGATCGTACGCACCGGGCATGCGAACTTTGCGGGCTTTCTGGCGGGCGGCATGAAGGCATGGGAAGTCGCCGGGTTGCCGCTGGAACGCACCGAACAGGTCACCGTCGAGCAGCTATCGGAAATACAGGCCAGCGATGGCGACTTGACAATTCTGGATGTCCGGTCTCCGGAAGAATGGGAATCAGGTCATGTTCCAGGAGCTGTGCATCACTTTTTGGCCGACATGCGCGACCGAATTACTGGGCTGGATAAAGCAGGTCGCTACGCAACCTACTGTGCGAGCGGCTATCGCGCCAGCATTGCCGCAAGTTTGATGCAATCTCGCGGATTTACCGATGTATGCACTGTCCCCGGAAGCTGGGGCGCCTGGACGGCACTCGGTTACGACGTAGAAAAACCTGAGGAGGTGACTGTATGAATCTTGATCTTACAAGCATCCAGCTACTGGCCAAAGTTGATCCCCTGAAATATCCGGGGCCAGCCTGGTCGCCCTATGTTGTCGGCGCGCTCATCGGTGTGCTGTCGATGTTCACATTTTATTTCTCGAATAAACCCCTCGGTGCCTCGACGGCTTACGCACGTATTGCCGGAATGCTGGGAAACGTCGTCGCACCAGGGCACCCCCAA
>JBDNFT010000217.1:0-4737 GCA_041689695.1 Planctomycetaceae bacterium
GTCGCGAAGTCCTTTCCGGCAGAAAGGACCTACAGAAGGCCACATTCAATCATGCTCTGGGAAGTTGAAATTCTGCCGATCGGCAGCGAAAAGGACTACGAAGGTCAACGCATTCTTGCCAGCGCTCGCAGCCAGGGCATTTCCGGGCTGGATGCCGTGAAATCGGCGAAGACATTTTTGATCCAGGGTGATCTGACTCGCAGTGACGCAACTCGATCGGCTGAGCAGTTGCTTGTGGATCCTGTGACGGAGCAGTTTCACATCCATGAGCTGCCTTCGACAGAATCTCAGATTTCAAATTCGAAATCTCAAATTCTTCTTAACGTTCTGCTGCACCCGGGTGTGACCGACAGCGTCGCAGAAAACGCCGCGAAGGCACTCACGCGTCTGGATCTGAGCGTCACGAACGTCGCCACTTGCCGAAGGTATTGGCTCACCGGCGACCTTGATGCGGCGAAGTTGTCCCAACTATCGAAGAAGGTTCTCGCCAACGATGCTATTGAATACGTCGTTACCGGGCCGCTGCAAATCAAAGACCTGACGCTCGGCAGCGAATACAAATTCAAGCTGACCACCGTTGCCATTCGCGATATGAACGACGACGCATTGATGGTGCTCAGCAAGCAGGGCCAGTTGTATCTGAGTATCGCGGAAATGAAGACCGTGCAGGATCATTTCCACAGCCTGCAACGTGATCCAACGGATATCGAACTGGAAACCATTGCCCAAACCTGGAGCGAGCATTGTTCGCACAAGACGCTCGGCGGGCGGATTCACTATGTTGAAACCTGCGAAGGAAAAGTTACTCGCGATACACACTTCAACAATATGCTGAAGGAAACGATTTTTGCCGCCACCGTACAGATTCGTAAGAACCTTGGCAAAGACGACTGGTGCGTCAGCGTGTTCAAGGACAATGCGGGCATCGTCAAGTTCGACGAAAAACAAAACGTCTGCATCAAAGTCGAAACGCACAACCATCCGTCGGCGATCGAACCCTACGGCGGAGCGAATACTGGAATGGGCGGCGTGATCCGCGATCCGCTGGGAACTGGCCTGGGGGCTCGCCCGGTTTGCAGCACCGACGTGTTCTGCTTCGCTCGGCCCGACTATCCCGCCGATCAGCTTCCGCCAGGCGTGCTTCATCCGCTGGCTGTGATGCAAGGCGTTGTCGCGGGAGTCCGCGACTATGGCAACCGCATGGGGATTCCGACGGTCAACGGAGCCGTCTGCTTTGATGATCGGTATCTCGGCAACCCGCTGGTTTACTGCGGCAACGTTGCGATGATTCCTGTCGATAAGTGCGACAAGCAAGTCAGCCCCGGCGACCTGATCGTGACTGTTGGTGGCCGCACGGGACGCGATGGAATTCATGGTGCCACGTTTTCCTCTGTTGAACTCACCGAAGAGAGCGAACATATCTCCGGGGGATCTGTGCAGATCGGAAATCCGGTCACTGAAAAGATGGTGGCCGACGTTATTCTTGCCGCTCGCGATTTGAATCTGTATTCCGCCATCACCGACTGTGGTGCTGGCGGTTTCAGCAGTGCCGTGGGCGAAATGGGTGAAGACACCGGTGCCGAAGTGTGGCTGGACAAAGCGCCGCTGAAATATTCAGGGTTGTCGTACACAGAGATCTGGATTAGCGAAGCACAGGAACGCATGGTGCTGTCCGTGCCGCCTGCGAAATGGGATGCGTTCCACGACTTGTGTGCATCGGAAGGCGTTGAAGCGACAGCCATCGGCGTATTCACCGACACGAAGCAGCTTGTGCTGAAGTACGGCGAACACGAAGTCGGCAACCTCAGTATCGATTTCATGCACGGCGGCCGTCCGCCGGTGATTCGTGAAGCCGTGTATGAGATTAAAAGTAGACCTCACTCTCCGAGTGAGGAACCCCCAGGCACCCGCCATCAACCGGCCACCGGCACCACACCAACCAACGCCGCAGACCAATCAACCCCCTCATCCAGCCTGCGGCCACCTTCTCCCCCAAGCTTTGGGGAGAAGGAACACTGCGATGATGCGTACAAAACCGACTACACCGACGACCTGAAAAAAATCCTCGGGTCGCTGAATGTTGCCAGCAAGGAATGGATCATTCGCCAATACGATCACGAGGTCCAGGCTGGTAGTGTGATCAAGCCGCTGGTTGGAATTAACAACGATGGTCCATCGGATGCTGCTGTTGTTCGCCCCGACCTGACATCGAAGCGTGGCCTTGTTGTTTCCTGCGGCATCAATCCGCACTTCGGCGATCAGGACCCATACTGGATGGCTGCATCCGCCATCGACGAAGCTGTTCGAAATTGCGTGGCTGTCGGAGCCGATCCGGACCGCATCGCGATCCTCGACAATTTCTGCTGGGGCAACACTGAACGCGCCGAAACCCTGGGTACCCTTGTGCGAGCAGCCGTCGGTTGTCAGGACATTGCAGTTGCTTATGGCACACCGTTTGTTAGCGGCAAGGATAGCCTCAACAACGAATTCAGCTACGAAGATTCCACGGGCACTCGCCGCACCGTAGCGATTCCATCGACACTGTTGATCACAGCCCTCGGCCAGGTCGATGATGTCGAAACCTGCGTCACCATGGACCTCAAATGCCCCGGCAATCTGCTCTATCTAATCGGCGAGACCAAAGACGAAATGGGCGGCAGTCACTACAACCTCGTCAACGGCCTCACCGGCGGTAACGTTCCGACTGTTGACAAGAACCTGGCCCCAAAAATCTTCCGTGCCCTGCATCAAGCCATCAAGCAAGGCATGATCCTCAGCTGCCACGACCTCAGCGAAGGCGGTTTGGCGGTTGCTGCGGCAGAGATGGCGTTTGCGGGCGGTGTTGGAGTTGAGATTGAATTGCCGGAGGGTGATACAGCAGTGATGATGTATTCGGAATCAAATAGTCGATTCCTCCTAGAGGTTGATCCTTCGAAAATACAATTGATTGAGACACTTTTTGAGGGATTGCCACAGCGTATCGTCGGCAGGAGCGTGGATAGTCATAACTTCAAAATTCTCTTCGCGGGGATCAATGTTGTCGATGAATCACTCTCGGTGCTGAAGATGGCTTGGCAACTCCCGCTGACTATGTCGTTTGACTGAAATCACTTCACAGGATCAGGGAGCTATTGCTGAGTCGTGGTTGCGTATAACAAATCATCCCGCGAGTGAACGGACAATGCAGATTCTGTTCGAAATCCTGTCCGTTCTCGGATTCAGTGTGATTCTGGCAGTGGTCTTTCTTAGTGTCTCAGCTTTCTTCCAATGGCGAGCAGAAAAGAAACTTCAATCCTGGGCTGCCGTGTGGAAATGCCCGGAATGCCGTGAACTGTTTGGAGCGGATGTGGTCGTCAATGAAGTGGAGATAGTGCTCAATCCAAACCCTGGTCCCAATCGCAAAGGTAGTCTTCATGAACTTCATTGTCCGCGTTGCAAACGATCGTGGCTCTTTTGGAGTAACGGAGTGTTCTATCGCCATGGAAGATCCAGATAGTCGCCCTTTTTGGCGATTGATTCAAACCCCATCCAGCTCGCCTGGATCGGTACACAAGATGGTGAGCTAGAAACGCCGCGGCCCGACGTTGCATGACCTCATCCGCTTGATGCAGATGGTGTAGAAGATCAAATCGCGAGGAATGAAGAACAATGGTGCCATGCCACTTCAAAACTTCCTCAGCCGCAGGACACTTCCTGTGCCTGACCCGAGTTACCAGGATCGGCGGGATACTGGCCCGATCGATCTTCGGCATAGTGGCTGGAAATCACGTGATGCCATTCGTCTGCGTTCCTGACGCCGATAAATGCGGCTCGTACGGCACCGGCTTCTGGATGCCACGGCGAGTAGTGTATGCAGAATTTCCGAAGCTGTTTTGACACTTGATCACGCGGAAGAATCTCTTCCGCCAGACGAAAGTGTTCACAAATCACTTCGCGTTGTGCATGCACGGTCGGAGGTTCAGGCATCGGTTCGCCACGCAACAACGCGGCGGCCTGTGAAAAGATCCATGGGTTTCCAATGGAACCACGAGCTGCCGTGACGCCATCGACTCCGGTTTCCCGCAGCATCCGCACACAATCGGCGGCTGTGAACAAATCGCCGCTGCCAAGGAGCGTGCGATCCGGAAACAATCTACGGACTTCTTTCAAAAACTCCCAGCGACTTGGACCAACATATTTTTGTTCGACTGTGCGGCCGTGAACAGTGACTGCGGCTATACCCAGATCAAATGCCGTTTCGATTATTCGAAAGAAGTTGTCGCGACTCTGTTGCGTATCGTCCAGCCCACGACGCATCTTGACAGTGACCGGAATTTTCGACGGCACCGCCTCGCGAACTCGACGAAGGATCTCAATGGCGACATCCGGCTGACCCAGATGATAACCACCACGGCATTGTCCGGATGCCTTCTTTGCCGGACATCCAAAATTGATATCGATCACATCAAATCCAGCTTCAACGAGCTTCCTTGCCGCGGATGGAAATTCGTCCGGTTCCGCACCCATCAATTGCGCGCCGACGGGATGATCATCGTCCGTGACGAACAAATGATGCCGCGTTTTTGAGCGTGCTTTCAGTGAGCTGACAAACGAATCAATCATCACTTCGCAAATTGTATACGGCGCACCCAGCTTACGTGCGATAGCTCGCATAGGCCAGTCGCTGTAGCCGCTCATCGCCGCCTGGACGACGGGAAGGTTGAGTTGATGAGGTCCGATGCTGAGCTGCACAGTCAA
>JBDNFT010000218.1:0-5893 GCA_041689695.1 Planctomycetaceae bacterium
GCAACTCTTGGACTTCGAAACGTGATTATCGTCCATACCGGGGACGCAACACTTGTTGCCGATGCAGCTCAGGCCGAGCGAATTAAAGAGATCTTGGGGCAGTTAGAAAAACAGGGATGGCAGAAGTTTCTATAAGACACTCATCGACCTCCTAACTGCATAAAAAACAATGCCGCTCTTCAAGGCTGGAATTTGATCGCAGTGGGATTCGCCAGAATTCCTCAGCATCCCAAAACTGTGGAATTCCGGCGAATCCCGCTACACAAAATCGTTCTGCCCCAGCCATGAAGCGGGGCATTGATGAAAAAAGCCCCGGATCCTATGGACCGGGGCTTCGAAGTTGACTTGTATCTGGCCGATAAATCAGATGCCGGGGCTTGCTGGATCATCGTTCTGACCTACCAAGTAGCCGATAGCTCCGCCGATACCACCAGCTAGAAGCGCACCGAGTCCGCCACCACCGCCGATGCCACCGCCGCCGCCACCACCACTGAATCCACCACCGCCACCACCAGAATAACCGCCGCCACCCGGAACCGGACTCCCGGCAGGTAATGCAGCCAGATTGTTAGAACCATTAGAGCCACCACCAGATCCGCCACCAAACGCTCCAGCATTTCCAGGTCCAACTGGACATCCAGCGAAACCGCCTGCAAGATTCAGTGAAGACTCGACCTTAAGTACCGGTATAAAATCACCAGCGGCCGCGTCTTCAATAGTATTGTCTTCGTAGGTCGTTCCAACGATGTTCACGCTGCTAACCATGACACCGTCCTTGCCAGCAACGACAACGCTGTGAACACCTGGTGTCAGATTGTTTGCGATGAACCCGCCATCATTGGCGACAGCAGCAGAGGCCACTCGAACACCATTTCTCAGAAAATATACGGTCAGGTCGAGCACTTCTTGCAGCCGCCCAGTACGTTCATCCAAAAGACCAATTTCTCCGCGAAGCGTGCCATCGTTTTGAAGGCTCACAATTCGATTTTGAAGCACAGTTGAAATTTCACCTGAACCAAACGGGAACTGTTGGTCATCCGCCGTCACGTCACCCGAGAACCGCAGATCTTGGGAATTCATCTGTGCAAAAATCAGTTCTTTCGCCGCCGCAACGTCAGCACCCGAGGCCACTGCCAAGTCCATGTCGAGTTCCAGTTGAGATGTTACAAGAGCAGCATTCTCTGGAAGAGTTGTGTCATGTCCAAACAGTACAAAACTGTACAGCATCAAAGTATTTTCACCCTCAGCCCAAATCGCGACCACACCTTCCGGCATACTGGTGAATGAAAACCGCCCGTTGGAATCAGTGGTTGCGGAGCCAATGATTGCTCCGTGCTGAGCAAGACGAAGGCTTATATTTGCAGACGCAACCGGCTGCCCGTCTAATTTACCGAGTGACGACAGCCTTCCATTAAAACCGCCATTCGCATCGAGAATCACATGACTTTGCGAACTGCGCAGGATTTTAGATTTATCTAGTGCAGCATCGAATTGTTCAAGAGCAGCCTTAACATCCGGGACGCTAACGTCACCAGCAAACTTCGGCAACGCTGGTGCGGTTTCAGGCGGAGTGAGATCAAATTCGGCCGAGTCCTGTTGTGCCGCAGCTCTCGCAGTGACATACATCGAACCAGCAGTTACCACTGTAGCCAAAGCCAGCATTGCAAATGTTGAAATGAATCGAAAAGTTTTCATGCTACTCGTACCCCTGTCAGTTGGCCCCGCATTAAAAATCGCGGAGGATGTTCTGCACACGCAGATGCTCCAGAACAAATGCAGATCTGATCCGAACAATTCCCCAGGGAAAGTCCCAAGACAAATTCACGACATATCACTGCGACAATCAGGATAATTCGACCGACCCAGTCAAGTCCACTGGATTACCCAGTTTTCTCAATCTTTCAGCAACAATAGATATCCTGCCCTGTTTTTCGCACTCGGAAATTATTGTTCGCCCCTAAGACTTAGCCCAAAACGAGATTGTAAATGCGCATCGTAACATGGAACGTAAATGGCCTGCGAGCCGCAATTCGCAAAGGTTTTCAGAAACACCTCGATGCCATTCAACCAGACGTTTTGCTCCTGCAGGAAGTGCGCGCTCGGCCAGAACAGTTGCCTGCAGAATTCCAGCAACCGGACGGTTGGCACGTCGTCTGGAACCCGGCCCAACGACCCGGCTACTCCGGCACGGCCATCTGGTCCAGAACTCCAATCAGCGTGTTAAAACTGGCCTTATCAGATAAGGACAATGATGATGAAGGCCGAATTATTGAAGCTGAGGTCGCCGGCATTCGTTTGGCATGCGTCTACCTGCCCTCCGGTTCTTCCAGCCCGGAACGCCAAACCGTGAAAGAATCCTGGTTGGAAAAATTCCGCCAGTGGACCGACAGTCGCCCCAGCAATATTCCTATGTTCTTCGGCGGCGATATCAACGTCGCTCACTCGGAAAAGGACATTTTTTACGCCAAGGCGAATGAAAAAACATCCGGATTTCTGCCGCACGAACGGCACTGGTTCGGAGAAATGCTAAATTCCGGCTGGCACGATTTGGTCCGGGAACATCACGGCGATATTCAAGGGCCGTATTCGTGGTGGTCCAATCGCGGTCGGGCCAGAGAATTGGACCGCGGCTGGCGAATCGATTATTTGCTCTGTAACCCTGCCGCTCGTCCGATGTTTCGCTCGGCAACAATCCACCGCGAAGCCGCCCTTGAGATCAGTGACCACGCGCCGGTGTCGGTCGATATTGTTCATCGGGGGAAATAGACGATCTTCAGAATTCCCCGACCTTGTCATTCCCGTCAGGACTTGCGAGTGCCTTCAACGTCAGTGGATCGACGTTCTCCGAAATGAATCGGACTGACCCATCAGCAAGCAGCATGTTCACACCACCGCGTCCAGTGACAGGACCACCAAACTGATTCGGTGCTGTGCCAAAACCGTTGGCCGGATCACGTCGATTTTCTGGATCTCCCCAAGCCATAAAACCACCTGAAACTTCTCCGGCGAGGATTGTGTTTGATGTGCCGTCGGTCATCCTGTCAAACTTGACGCTCCCGTTGTTCTTAAGAACTTGTGAGTTACCAGCATAGTGAGATGCCCCAAGACCTCCGCCGACCAAAGAAGCCTCCGGGCCAATACTGGGATTGAGGAAGTTTGCGATGACCACCTTGAAAACTGGTTGATTCTTTGGGGCCGTCCATGGCTGATTGGAGTCAATTTGGCTGTAAAGATTTGCCTGTTCAACATACGGGAGAATGCTCGTCATCCAGGAGTTGTAAGGTTCATTGTTCTGTGTATAGATCCCGCCCGGCGGGAACGTGTTATAGGTGTCATAGTAGTTATGCATCGCCAAGCCAATCTGCTTGAGGTTATTTTTCGACTGCACAGTTCTGGCCGCCGTGCGAGCCTGCTGAACGGCAGGCAGCAGCAATGCAACCAGAACAGCACCAATGACAACCATCACGAAAAACACGATACCAAGGACTAAAAACACGATCGCTGTCGTACTCATTTGGCCGCGACGGTGCAATACAGACTGCAGAACGGACGATTGGTGCTTAAGCATTTGCGAAATCCTTGAATACACAGAAATTTTGACTTCCAATAAAGGGTACTAACTTGACTCCCTGTGTGCGAGTCGTCTCTGATCAGAATTTCGGGATTTCAAGCGGCCTCAAATGCCTGTCATGGAATGGACATTCCGCTTAGAATCCTCATGAGTCCGTTTTGTATCGTCCATCTTTCACGCAAATTCTGGTTTTCGCTCCACATGTTTCAATCCGTCACTGACAGCAATTTTGTTACCGGCGAACACTCTGTATTGAGGCTCTGGGAAACCCAGCAGACGTTTCAGCAATTGCGACGCAAGAACGCAGGCCGCAAACGTTGGAGCTTCCTTGATGGACCCATCACGGCGAACAACCCGATGGGAGTTCACCATGCCTGGGGCCGAACGTATAAAGATACGTATCAACGCTTCTTCGCAATGACAGGCCATGATCAGCGATACCAGAACGGATTCGACTGCCAGGGTTTGTGGGTCGAAGTTGAAGTTGAAAAGCAACTGGGGCTCGGGACCAAAACCGCCGTCTATGAATACGGCATCGACAACTTCGTCAACGAATGCAAACGACGAGTTCTGAAGTTTGCGGCGCGTCAGACCGAGCAGTCGCAGCGGCTTGGCTATTGGATGGACTGGGACAATCCAGACCAACTGCGACAACTGGCTGAACAGCTTGGCACTGACGACGAAGTCACGATCACAACTCCAAGCGGTATGTCGGAAACCGCAAAGGCTCATCAGTTGGTCGAAAAACTCGGCAACCCGGAATGGGGCGGCAGCTATTTCACGTTCAGCACCGAGAACAACGAAACGATCTGGACCTTCCTGAAGAAGTGCTTCGAACGCGGCAAGATCTACCAGGGCCACGACGTGATGCCATGGTCCGGCCGCGGCGGCAGCGCGTATTCGCAGATGGAAATCGCTGAAGGCCGCAAGCTGACCACGCATAAGAGTGTGTTTGTGCGGTTTCCGATTAAGCGCGATCCGGCGAGCGGTGGGCGTCAGCCCTCCGGTACACCCGAGTCGCAGTACCCGGAGGCTCACGCCTCCGGCTCGCCAGAATCAGGTCAGGAATACCTGCTCGTCTGGACCACAACCCCCTGGACGCTCACCAGCAACGTCGCCTGCGCGGTGAATCCGGATCTGGACTACGTCAAAATCCAAACCAAACGCGACAACGCGATCTACTACTTCGCCAAAGACAATCTGAACTTCCAACGTCTGTCGTCCGAGTTCAAAGATGGCTTCGGCCGGCCCGAATGGAAATGGCCGGAAGGCGTTCCCAAGCTGAAGACGCTGGCTCAGATCTTCAAGGAACAAGGCGGCTTCGAAGAACTTGGTACGCTCAAAGGTGCCGAGATGGTCGGGTGGAAGTATAAAGGGCCGTTTGATGAGCTGCCGGCTCAGCAAGTATCGCACGAACCGATGTTATGGCATGCGGCTCGGGCGGATTCTTTATCAGCGGACGAATTACCTGTACTTGTAGTGGATGCAAAATCAGCTCGCACGCAGTTCATGTTTTTTTTTAATGCCGTGCAACGGACGCTGAGCCCAGCAGCCTTCCCGGATGAAACGGATTCAAAGATCGAGTTTCAAGAGCAAGCAATCCGACACTACCTTCCTGAGGAATTGGCAACAGTCGCTTCGGCCTACTGTCGAGTGGCGAGCATGGACAACTTGGAAAATGCGTCTGCCACCGATAGAGAACTACTTCACTCAGCTTCTGCGCAAGATCAAATCGGGATCGACATTCGTAAGTTGATGACAGAGGTACTGAAAAGTCTTTATCAGAGTGCTGGCGAATGGATCAAATCAAGCAAATCCGGTGCATATTACCATAAAGTAATTAACGGTGGCCGTGATTCAAGAGGCAGTGCGAATGTCGTCGCGGGCGAGGGAACGGGAATCGTTCACATGGCTCCAGGTTGTGGCGATATTGACCACAAGATCGGCATGTCCGTCGGAATGCCTGTCATCGCGCCACTGAAGGATAATGGCACGTACGACGAGGGGTTTGGCGAATTTACCGGCCTTGAAGCGATCTCACCGAAGACGGCCGAACTCGTCTTTGAAAAGCTCAAAGCCAAAGGCATGCTGGTCGCCGTTGAAACCTATCCGCACATCTATCCGCACTGCTGGCGAACGGGGGATGAGCTGGTCTTTCGGCTTGTCGACGAATGGTTCATCAATATGGACTGGCGCGATGAGATCAAAGATGTGACTCGTCAGATTCGCTGGTTACCAGACAGCATCGACGGGCAGGAACGGGAGATCGAATGGTTGTCCAATATGAGCGACTGGATGATTTCCAAGAAGCGTTTCTGGGGA
>JBDNFT010000219.1:0-4690 GCA_041689695.1 Planctomycetaceae bacterium
ATGAAAGCCTTGCTGTCAGAGTACTCTATAATCTGCAACAGACAACTCTCACAAAAACACACTCATGAATTCAACCACATCAGAGACAGATGCAGCCTCATCAGGTCGTTTCGCTTTGGCCGTGAGATTAAGCGTTCAAGAAATTGAGCGACAGCCGTTAAAGACAAAATTACAAAATTGATCCGTGGCAAAGTGCTTCCACCACATTCGTGAGCCCGAGCGTTGTCGATGAAATCAGCAGTTCGCCTGCTTCAAATCCCGCCGAAGCTCCCAGCATGTGTCCCTGACCTTCAACCAAGCGAAAGACTCGATCCTTTTCCGGGGGAAACTGAGTCTGATAGGCTCGAATCGATGCGATTTTTGTCGCCAGTGTCGCAGAGATATCGGATACGAACGCGCCGCCGCCGACGGGATGGTTCAATGTCTGCAGTCCCAGTGGATACCAGATCTGTCGCGGAATTCGATGAACCGGAAGGCCGTCGAAATCATCGTCCCACTTCGAAAGTCTGGAATAAAACACGGCGGCATCGGTAATTTGCATGGCCTGCCAATGATCTGGTGAAGCCATTGGCGTCCGATCCGCAATTCCCATCACCAAGCGCGGACGATATCGGCGAAAGACTTTGGCGAGTTCGACTCTAGCTTCAAAACTGTCAAACAGCCGGCGATTGGGTAACGTCAGTGTCACACGGACATGCACGCCCAAAATGCGAGCCGCCTCCTGAGCTTCCTGCAATCGAACGTCCGGGCCGGGGCTCAGCGGCGTAGGTTCGCCGTCCGTCAAATCGATGATCCCGACGCGATATCCCTGCTGCACCATGCGAGCCAGCGTTCCGCCGCAACCGATCTCAACATCGTCCGGATGAGCTCCCACGGCGATGACGTCCAGAGCTTCGGGCAGTGGCGAGGTTCTATCGTTCATTCGAATTTGCCTTCGCTACTTAGCGACTGGTCTTCAGTGGATCCCACTTCGTCAGACTCGGATCATTTGGTACGACAAATAATTCGACGCGGCGATTTCGCTGGCGAGCAGATTCAGAAACAGAGGACTCCAGCGGATGAAATTCACTATATCCCATGGCCGCAATCCGTACAGCGTCGACACCTTGCTTCTGCAACTGCAGAATCACAGCGTCAGCGCGGTCTGTTGAAAGATGCCAGTTCGTCGGATGTTTTGCGGCTGTTTCCGGACGAACAATGTTTTGATCATCCGTATGGCCAACGACCAGAATCCGAAGTCCACTGGCGGCCCCGGACTTTACATTGGAAGCAAACTCTTTGAGGATCGGACCAGCTTCCGATCGAATCGCATCGCTGCCCAGATCGAACAGGATGTCACTGTGGAACTTATGCAGACCAGTAGCAGCGTCATATTCAAATCCGGCAGCTTCCAGTGCAGAATCCGCACTGCCTCCGACAAGCATTGTGTCGTCCGAAAGTGCATTTGCATAACGGTCAGTGAGTTCGTTGCGTTCGGTCATGAGGTTATTTAGACGCTCGTCTGCTGTCGCGATCTGCATCTGGGCTTCCCCCAATTGCGACATCAGTCCCTGACGTTCGTGTTCTGAGTTCGCCATCATCTGATTGGCTTGGTCGTACGCGGCCAGTAATCGCTGATTTTCGGCGTACAGTTCCTGCGACTGCATTTGAGCGTTCGCAAGACTGTTGTCGCCATAGCCAGAAAAGCAGCAGCAGCCACTCAGCATTGACAACGCAACCGTAATACATAAAACCGACAATCGAACAGTAAGCCTGCTCATGGTTGTTATTCCTTGTGACAGAAACTCGACGGGGTCAGATTACCACCGACGGAAACGCGGAGTGAAGGGAGGCTTTGAGTCTTTTTGGATTGAAACACAAAGATGCCTGCCGAATCACATTTCAGTGCGGCTGTTTCGTGCAATTCCTGCCGAATACGAACTCAGATCGGATGTTCTCTGCCACCAGCCAGACGCCATCATTCGGCTGATTTTGCCGGTGCCAGAAACTGAGTCGTGAAACATTCTTCAGCCTTCACGCTACCCAGCTTGATATCTTCAACTTCTTCGATCTGCTGAACCAGCGTTGTCCAGCGTTCCAGTGTCATATTGCAAAGCACTTCGTTCTCAGCAACCTGACAGAGTGGCGACATCGCCGACGCACCAAATTCCAAAGCTGCGGGGCTCATGCTTTTATTCATCACATAAATTGCCGCATTTGTGACGCCAGGATCTGCAAGATATTCTTTCCAGCCCGCAACGCTTGCGGAAACCATGGACTGAACGAGGCCCGGTTGTTCGCGAATCGTTTTTTCCGTAGTGACCAGCAAGCTGGCATAGGGATTGAACCCAATGTCTGACACCAGCATGGCCTGCGGATCGCTACCTTGTTCCTTCGCCGTAAATGGCTCGCTGAAGACAAAGGCCTGCTGAGCAAAAGCCTTCTTCTGCAGGAATTCGCCAACACTCCCGCTGAATGGAACGAGCTGCACATTTTTGAGAGGAAGTTTTTTCTTCATCCACAGTGCAAACGGCCGTGATTCACTGATCGCAAGTTCGACATCAGCCAGATCCTCCAGAGTCTTAAAGCCAGAGGACTGATGCACCATGATACAGCGCGGGGAATTCTGAAGCGGGGCCAGAACTGCAACAATGGGCAAGCCTGATGCCCGAGCCTTTACGATGTTGTCTGCGTCAGAAACAGCAAACAGAATCCGCTCTGCCGCCAATTCATTAATCACCAACTGTGGTGCCCCCGGGCCGCCGGGAACAAGTTCAACATCGAGTTTTGCGCTTTCGTACAATCCCAGCGTTTTGGCAGCAATGAACCCACCATGCTCGACTTCAGGATACCAATTGAGCGCCAACTTCACGCGAGTCGTGCCATCGTGAGTCGGCGTGACATCCGGTGGCTGCGTACATCCGAAGCAAATGAATGCAGCAAGAACGAAAATTGGCAAGCGAAGCAAAATGGTCATGCGAATGTCCGGAATACGTAGCGACAAAGGATTTCACGTATTCTGTAAACCGGATCGCGATTGTGCCATCGATTGGCGTTCCCCTTGTAGCGAAAGTCGTCAAGACTTTCGGCACATACAGGTCTTACGGGTGCCGAAACTCTTGATGAGTTTCGCTACGGAACTTCTCTCCGGACAATTTCTACACCAGCAATTCACGCCGATTTGCTGAATGCTGCGCTGATATCCAGCGTATATTCTTCGCAAAATGCTTTCTCAAAGTCGTAGACTCCGAAAAAATTATTGAGATGATCGTGTGGCGTCCGGCGCATTTCGCCAGCTTCGATCATTTCGAACACGATATTGCCAAAGTCATCGGTGGACGTCACGCCCCAGCTTTTGAAGACCAGTACGCTCAGCATTCCAAAATGCTGAAGAGCTAATAAACGCAGGCCATCCAGCAATTCGGGGCCGCTGATGTGGCCCGAAACTTCGGATCTTCGATCGCGACCTAGCTTTTCCTGCGTAAAACGCAGTGCTGAGTACACAAACTTGAAAGCGTTGAGATGATACGTGCTGGATCGGGTATAGCTGGCTGTTGAGCCCATTCGAAACGTCCTGAAGGCGGGGAGGCCAAAAACATCGTTTCTTTACAATTGATCGCAAGTCTAAGGCATTTGTAAAGCAGTTAAAAGAGCCTGTTACGAATTTTCGTCAAGCTCGCCATCATCTGACGGTCGGGTCTTAGCACCTCGGGAGATGACGGTCACAATGTCACTCTCAGCAGTCATAACGCGTCGGCCGTCCTGGAAGACAACGACGAGTTTGCGGGCCAGTAATTCCTGCGAAATGACTCGCCCCTGGCCATTCTTAGTGACAACGGTAGCACCAATGGGGGGAAGTTCACGTCGATGCTGTTCGTATGTGTCGTATTCGTATCGCAAACAACATTTCAAACGACCGCAGCGACCGGAGATCTTGTTCGGATCAAGTGTAGCCTTCTGCAGCTTCGCCATCTTCATTGAAACGGCGGGCATTTCCTGTAGATGCGTATTGCAGCAAAGCGGCTTTCCGCAGTCGCCATAATCTGCCAGCAGCTTTGCTTCGTCGCGAATTCCGATTTGACGCATTTCAATTCGCATATTGAATTCGCGGGCCATGCCTTTGACGAGTTCGCGAAAATCCACACGGCCTTCTGACAGATAATACAGAATCAGTCGCTCACCGCCAAAAACCTGTTCGATATCAATCAGCTGCATTCTGACGAGACGTTCGGAAATCATGGCAGCCGCTTGGGCGAAAAAATGTTTTTCGCGTTCTGCGGTTTCTGACCGGCTGCGTCGATCCTCATCGGTGGCTGGTCGAAGAATTCGGCCTGTATTCGAACGTGTATTTCCGAGGTATTCGCCGGTGCGTTCCGTCGCTGGGCAAAGCACGGTACCCCATTCGACGCCTCGCTCGGATCGCACGACGACTTCTTCGTTGCGTCGAAATGCAGTACCACGCCGTGCTTCAAAGTCACCCAGCAGTCGCATCGCACCATAACGGACGACGTAATGCTGTGGCTGCTGTTCCTGTATGTTATCTTCCACTGAACCCCTGCCTTGTCTGTCCAAGTACACTCATCACGGTCGCACTATATCGTGTCGTTTCAAAATTCTAAAGTCAGGCGGTTATGCGAAAGATGTCAGCTTTTCGGTGCCTGCCGGCTGTCGATTTCATCGTAACCCGATGCGTCAGCGAGGGATTTGAGAC
>JBDNFT010000220.1:0-6176 GCA_041689695.1 Planctomycetaceae bacterium
GAGTTGCTCCGTATATTCCATATGTCTTCTATCCGCCCCGACAGAACGATATACCACCGGGCCCATCGGCAACAACAATGCCACCGCCACCTTTCCCGGTCTCTTATTGGACATCTGGGGCAGGTACTTTTACGCCCGGGCAAACTGTAATTTTTGCCCCTGTGACTTTTGATGGTGATGGAGCGGTAGAAGTTTTCGAATGGGACGGGGACGGGCAACCGGCAATCGTAGGACTAACTCGTGATGCTGTGCCATCACAAGCATTTCAGATCGCGTACCGATGCGTCGCTGTGAACGATATCAATGGAATGAATGGAATTGAAACGGGCGCGTTGCAGCCAATTTTTCCCACAGCACCGGGACGACGGTTCACAGACAACGAAGTCACTTGGGAATCTTTCGACAATCGCAGACCACTGGAAGCGATTCGATTGACGTTCCGGTTTCAGGACAAAAAGTCAGACAATATGAGACAGTTGTCGTTAGTCATTCCGTTGACAAAATAGCATTTACAATTTGGCATCGAAAATGCCACCATTTCCAATGGTCTCTGTTCAATCGAAATCCAATAGTGGATTCGTGAATCCTTTCTGAGATCATGTTCGGCTGGCATAGTCCAGCGATCGGGAGCTCTACCCATGAAGACTACAACCACTTCAAACAACAATCAACGACGAGGCTCAACACTCGTTATTGTTATTGCACTCCTCGGTTTGCTTGCCTTTGTAGGCATGGTCTTCTTCAGTTTTGCTTCGTCTGAAAGGTCGTCCGCTGAGTATTTCAGCGAAGCGGCCAAGGGCGAGATTGATGAACCAGACAATGTCTGGGATCATCCTTTAAGTCACATTATTTCCGGGCCGAGCAATCGACCTTCTGATCGTGCGTCTATTCTGCGAAGTCCCACCTCACGACCCAGTATCGCACGAAATCTCGTGGGCAGCGACTTGTCGCCGCATTCCGGAGAAGGCGTTTCTGTTGGCTACGCAGGGGGATTGCCAGTTGTGAATGGCCCGCTTGGAAATGACTGGATGAATTTCGTGGATTCGCCTGCGGCTCGTGGTGGTAACGAGGTCAGAAACATTATCCCTCCAGCACCTGACGTTGATTACACGTACCCCGACATCAACAACCTGTTTCTAGCCTACAAAGGTTGGGCCATCCGTGATAACGGCGTTGGTGCAACTCCACGATTTGAACGTGTGCTTGTCATCATTCCTTCGTTCTTCCGACCTCAATACATGAAGTCCAATGGTACCAATAGTGCTACTGGCAGCGACGTTCCGACCGACTTTGACTGGGCTTCTTCGTTTGACCTGATCAACCGCCCAACGGCAAAATTTGCTTCGCGTTCCTTCCGACCAAGTCCGCAGCACATAGCCGGATTGCGACCTGATGGAACATCCGTCTTCCGATTTTTGACTGCGACCGAAGCTGCCGGGTTCAGTATGACAAGCGGTGGATTCCCGTTTGTACCCGATGACAATCTTGTTGGGCAGCCAGGGGGAGCAAACGGTATATTGGGAGAATTGGGTGTCTGGACAGGCTCAGACCCTGATGCGTATGAGCTTGATGCTGATAACGACGGCGACGGGATTCGCGAAGGCATTTGGTTGGACACCAACTTTCCGGTCCAGGAGTATGTTGATACTTCTGGCACTACACGACTCTACACAGTCCTGCATTCATTCACGATCTATGATCTTGACGGGCTGATCAATCTGACAGTTCATGGAAATATGAGTGGTCTTGGACGTGATGGAACTACCAAGACGATCGCCGCGTCGAATCAACTTCAGCGGTCGATGACATCGACATCAGGTCTTGGCTTGGGACCAAACGAAATCAACCCGCTTTGGGCTCTGCGAACGAATCTTGTCGCACCGATCACGGCAGTCACTGCGGCACAGTTTCAACATCACTACGGACGACTACCAACTAACAATCTTGAACAAGCGAATATGGAGTGGCTGTGGGTAACTGCCGGTCGCGCAAAGGTCGATGCTGCCGCCACCAAGCTCGAAGATCTTTTACCGGGACGCTGGGGTGAAAACGACAGACTGTATAACGCTTACAAATTGGGTGGTTCATTCAACGTTGCAGATCTGCCTCGACCGGGAGTCTCGGGTGATGCCTATCAAACGAGCAGCAGCGGCATCCGCTACGGCGGCACCTTAATAGGCGTGGGGCGAAATGGCTTCGATGACAATCAGGACAGATATGATGGAGAACTGAATCCGTCCTTGGGCCGCGTTCGAGCATTCGGAACACCAATGGACTATGCAGGCACTGGCCGGACGACTCAGGGAACTACGGGGATTTACAACGGGGCAACATTTCCACTGACTGGTGACGTCCGCCGACCATTGGTACACCACGATGCTACTTCGTTTGGTCCGGAGCGATTCCTTGGCCTGAATGGCTATACTCTGAAGCGTGATGTTGACACCTCGGTTCCGCGATATGTTTTCGGCCAGAATGGGGTGTTCGATGGCGGAACCGGCGATGACTTAATTGACAATATTGCGTTTGACGCTTTGTTCGAAGATCCATTGGAGTCAATCTTTGATCCGGATTTGGCTGACCGTAAGTTTGATGCGATCTTTGGACCACAGGATGTGTTCGCGTTGCATCTAAAGGCCACTGATATTTCGGCTAACTTTAGTACACGACTCAAACAGCTTTCACCTTATGCTCTTGATTTTGCAAATGCTCCTTTCTCAGCCAATGAACAAGTCACACCGAGTGTACGTTCACGCTTCACCACCATCAGCAATTCTCTGCATCGTTTCCTGATGCGAAGTCCGTTCGGGGCTGATGGACGCCCAGGCATCGCAGGAGTCGATGACAACGCCGATGGGATTATCGATAACGCGGCGGATTTAACAGATCCAGCTACAAGCTTCGTCTCGGGAGTACCAAATGCGAATGGTCAAAGTGACACAGATTCCATCAATCGCGCCTGGGAATTCAACGCCGACTCAGACGGGGCCGACAGAGACGGCGACGGATTCCCTGACGGGGACGGGTTGTATGAGTTCCCGCCAGCCTTTGGTACAACTCCAGCTAGTCGTCCTTATTCAGCAGCAGATCCGTTTCGGCCACAGGTTCGCCGCTTGATTTCAATGGAATCTGGCGAAGGTCGAGGTCTATTTGGCCAGATGCCATTGAGTCCAAACCATATTCTGGATGTGGAACGAAATGCACAGACACCGGCTGAAGGCACAACGGAATTTCTATACTACATGCAACGCGCCGGTTTGCGATTCCGGCCATTAACTGACCATCCACTTGCGGCAGAAGCTGTTGGCGTGACCACGATTCCAGCATACAACGTCGCAACTCCCGTGGCATTTCCGCCATCAACAGTTGAACAGCGTGAGTTCTGGGCTCGACGTGATCGACAGAAGCTTGCTCGCGATATCTACGTCTTGCTTTACACAACGGGCGGAGCCGGGTTGAACACCGCGACGAACAATACGCTGGACTACACTCTGCAAAATGATCCGAGCCTAGCGGAAGGGACGGCCCTTTACACGCATGACCAACTTCGTCGAATGGCTCAATTTGCCGTGAATCTTGTTGACTCAATGGATTCAGATGACGTCATCACGAAGTTCGAATACGACAAGAATCTGGGGAACGGCTGGAACTTGGACGACGACGCAGTTACTGCTGACTTTGCTGTTGCTGTAACCACTGATTCCGATTTCACAACGGTCACAAGTAACGGGATTTACCGTGAAGATCAAACGGGCAATGGAGCGACGGTTCCAGATCGAGGCGTTGTTTACGGAGTTGAAGCTCAAGAGTTAGCGATCAGTGAAACGCAGGGAATTCGGTCCAGCAACACAACAACGACAAATAATGCTTCAACGCCATATGATGACATGACACAGATTCGTGACTTCCTATTCGTTGAATTGCAGAACGTGCGACCTACGACGGTCACCTTGGGCGAAACGGTAAGTAACACGGCTGCAAAGGCAGTCTGGCGTTTGGCTCGTTACGATCGAAACGTGAATGCAGATGCGATCAAGCCAATGGCCGCACCAGATAAAGTGCTGGCGATTCTTCAGCACGCAAACAACGTCATTGATGGTGGCGGGCGTTTTTCTATCGGCGTCAGTAACGACACAGGACTTGCGACAAGTGCCTTTTTTGTTGATATCGGTGCAAGTGGGGCATTTGATGGAACGTACGAATTGATCGCGCCCGATGTGGCTTCACCAACTCTGCCGACCGGTGTGAATCAGACGGGTTCAGCAGACCCGGCTTACACGAACCCATTGGTTGACCTGGATGTCAATCATCAGAACCATAACGGGACCGTTGGTCCTGCACGTTTTGCCGCTCCATCAGGAAATTTTCTGACTGATGCGCCGCCAACCGTGGCACCAGCAACTTTGGTGACCTATGCCGGAAATCAACACTTCGAAACGCTGACCGGAGATAAAGGGACGTTTACAACATCCAGCAATGTGGGCTTTGATTTAGTTCTTCAACGCCGTGCAAATCCAGCCATGCCTGAATTGAGCATCGGCGACAATCCATGGATTGATGTGGATCGAACTCGAGTCATATTTGAGACGTTCGATGTTCAGGACGGCGACACGGCTCCGATGATATATGACGGCACAGCAATGCCACCAACCGGTAGACTTGTCGCCGTGAGAAGTACCGAACGATACGAACCGCTAGATGATACCCGACAGGCGTTTAGTATCCCAAAAACTGCAACCGGCTACCGTGCAAATACGATCAAAGGTGATACTGGTGGTTCGATTAGTGATGCGTTGGGTATCAATTCCAGGAGCCTGACGGACCCGCTACTTCCAGCGTCTGGGACTAACTTGGCGTTGCCATTCGAAATCTGGCAGCCACACTTTGACCGCGAGTACGCATCGACGGGCGAATTGTTGTCACTGCCGCTTGTAGGACCAAATCTGTTAACACAACGGTTAAACCGTATGCGTTACCCTGGTTATCAGCAGTCGTTTCCTGATGCATTCAATTTGGGGGGAACTCAATCTTACGCATTACTATCAACCGCTGAAGCCATGGTCCTATGGCCAAATTACACCGATACAGGAACAAACACGATCGATGCGGCACGGGACAATCGATGGTATCGGCTTTTGCAGTTTGTAGAAGTGCCGTCTCGTGTTCATAAGATGCTCGGAAACTATCTTGCACAAAACAAGATACCCGGCAAACTCAACATCAACATGATCCGACATCGCGAAGTGCTTGCTGGGTTGATTGATAATCCGTATCTGGCCGATGTTCCGCCACTGATGGATTCAAATATAAACACCAATGAAGACGGTCCGTTCATGACAAGTGCTCCAGCAATTGGTGGACGTGATCTTTATCACGACTTTATGAGTGAACGCGATGGTCGTCCTGTTAGAAGTTACGACCCTGTTGCCGGTGCATCGCGATTCTTTTCCATCCCCGGCACCCCCGGATCACATCCATTCCGTGGTTTTGGAGCAATGGGAAGTTCGTTTGGATTCGAAAACCAGTTTGATAACACCATTCTGCGGCGTCTTGCTGTTGATCGCGATGAAAACGACGACGGAATTTCCGATGGAGCGGGCGATGATCTTGGTGGTAACCGCCATTGGCTGGAATTGGCGACCCGTGGCTTCCACAAAAGACCAGGTGACTTGGATTCCGATGGGACGGAAGACGTTCGAAGCAATACTGCTTCTCAGCGTCATCAGGTGCTGTCCAAGATTATGAATAACGTCACCACCGTCAGCAACACGTTCATCGTTTACGGCACGGCTGCTTATTTTGAAGTACACGAAGACGTGGCAACAGGGTTGTTTCAAGTTGGCGGCCGATTTGACCTCAACGAGGATTCCAACCCCAACAATGACCACGAACGAGCCATCTTCGTGATCGACCGAATGGAAGCGTACGAAGCGATTAACCCTGGAACAGGTGATTTAGATTGGAATCGACTAATCAAAGCTCGGGCGACAATTGAATAGGCAGGTTGTGGCAATTATTCACCCTGTTGCACAATACGGCACGGGATGTTGCAGGGTGCAACAGGTTATACAGTCTGTGGTTGCGAGAAGTTGTTGTGGGGTGTATTGTTCAACGTCAGGAAAATAGCCATTTAACGCGAATCCTCTAAAAGTTGTCATTTCTTCCCAGAATACGAC